>NZ_JAKSYA010000102.1:0-52002 GCF_022829485.1 Methylobacterium sp. J-059 | reverse complement strand
GGCGCGCTTTCGTCGAAGATGCCAGACCCCGCCGTTCCGAGCACGGCCGGCATGTCGGCGCGCAGCGCATCCGGGATGGTGCGACGGACATAGAAGATGCCCCGACGCTGGACGAGACCCACCATCTGCCTCTGGCTTCGTAGCACTCCTTCGTAGCAGGAGCGCGCTGAAAGCCCACGGCATCAAGAAGATGCCGTCATCACAATGGCTTAGGGGTGATTTGGCGGAGAGGGGGGGATTCGAACCCCCGATGGGCTTGCACCCATGCCGCATTTCGAGTGCGGTACAATCAACCGCTCTGCCACCTCTCCGCGAGGTGCCTCGTCGAGACCGGCGGTGCCTAGCATGAAGCACCGCCGGATCACAAGCCGGAATGCGATCTTTCGATCGTCGTCGCCGGCGAAGGTCGCCGTGCGCCTCAGGCTTTCGCGGCGAGCGCCGCCGCGACGACCTGGGCGAAGGCGACCGGGTCGCGCGGGGTGTCGCCGTCCTGGATGCGGGCGAGGTCGAGGAGGGTGCCGGCGGCCGGGGCGATGGCGACCTCCGGGCCTTCGGCCAGCGCGCGGATCAGCGGGTGGCGCGGGTTGATCTCCAGGATCGGCTTGCCGCCGCCGGCGGCGCGGCCCGCCCGGCGCAGCAGGCGCTGCATCTGGAGGTCGGGGCCGCTGCCGCCGGCGGCCAGCACCACCGCGCTGTCGACGAGGCGGTCGGTGGCGCGCACGTCCGAGACGTCCTCGGACAAGGCCGCCTTGATCTTCGCGACGAGGCCCTCGATCCCGGCCGGGGGCTCGGCAGCCTCGCCGTCGCCGGCGAACTTCGAGAGGTCGAGGGCGCCCTGCGTCACCGAGCGCAGCGGCTTCTCCTCGAAGCGCGCGAGCTGCTCGGGCCAGAACGCGTCGACGTGGTCGGAGAGCAGCAGCACCTCGAGGCCGCGGGCGCGGAAGCCTTCGAGCTGGGGCGAGCGCGCGAGCGCGTCGGCGTCGTCGGCGACGAGGTAGTAAATCGCCTCCTGGCCGTCCTTCATCCGGGCGACGTAGTCGGCGAGCCCGGTCCAGCCCTCGACCGCGGAGGACTTGAAGCGCAGCAGCGGCGCGATCTCGGCCCGGCGCTCGTGGTCCTCGTAGATGCCCTCCTTCACCACCGGCCCGAAATTCTCCCAGAAGGCCTGGTAGCCCTCGGCGTCCTTGGCCCGGCTCGTCAGCTCGGAGAGCACCCGGCCGGTGACGGCGCGGCGGATCTTGGCCAGCGCCGGCGTGGTCTGCAGCATCTCGCGCGAGACGTTGAGCGGCAGGTCCTCGGTGTCGACCACGCCCTGCACGAAGCGCAGCCAGGACGGCAGCAGCTTGGCGTCGTCGGTGATGAACATGCGCCGGACATGCAGGCGAACCTTGCTCTCGCGCTCGCCCTCGACCGCCTGGAACGGCTTCATCCCGGGCACGAACAGCAGCGCCGAGAACTCGAGCGCGCCCTCGGCGCGCCAGTGCAGCGTCGCCCACGGCTTGTCGAAGTTCATCCCGACCGAGCGGTAGAACTCCTCGTACTGCTCCGGCGTGATCTCGGATTTGGGCTTGCGCCAGAGCGCGGTGCCCTGGTTGGCCGATTCCTCCTTGCCGTCCTCGACGATGGCGATCGGCACGGTGATGAAGTCGGCCCATTTGCGCACGAGGTGGTCGAGCCGGTAGCTCTCCAGGTACTCGTCGGCGTCCTCCTTCAGGTGCATCACGATCGTGGTGCCGGGTTCCTCGCGGGTCGCCGGCTCGAGCGTGTAGCTGCCCTGGCCCTCCGAGGCCCAGGTCCAGGCCTCGTCGGTGCCCGCGCGGCGCGAGGTGACGGTAACCCGGTCGGCGACCATGAAGGCCGAGTAGAAGCCGACGCCGAACTGGCCGATCAGGCTCGGCTTCTCGTCGGGCTTGGCCTCCGCCAGCGTCTGCGAGAAGGCCCGCGTGCCCGAGCGCGCGATGGTGCCGAGGTTGGAGGCGAGGTCCTCCTTGCTCATGCCGATGCCGGCATCCGAGACCGTGAGCGTGCGCGCCGGCTTGTCGGGGGTGATCCGCACCTTCGCGTCGGCGGGCAGCGCGCTCGCCGCCGAGGTCAGCGCCTCGAACCGGCGGCGGTCCATCGCGTCGGCGGCGTTGGCCACCAGCTCCCGCAGGAAGATCTCGCGGTCGGAATAGAGGGCGTGGACCACGAGATCCAGCAGCCGCCCGACTTCGGCACCGAATTCGTGCCGCTCCACCGTCTCGCTCACGTTCGTCGCTCCACTTCACAAGGCGCCGCCGGACGAAGTGGACGTCGGTTCGTCGTCGGGCAGCGCATCAGGACAGGTCCGCGCGGCGCCCGATCCCGCAGGACCCGGGGCGCGGATGCGGTGGCGATATGCCGTCGCGGTCCCGCGAATTCAATGCTGTCGCCCCCCCGCGAGCCGCGCGGGCGGCGCACGATTTTTGCGTATCCTGCGCCGATCCGGCCTATCGATGCCGCACGGTCCGCGGGCCACGCCGTCCGGGGACGATTCGGGACCGACCACCACGCCATGAGCGGGCGCCAGCACATCATCCCGATCCGCCGGGACTACAACCGCCTCGTCGCCGACGAGACGCTGGAGGATTACGCGCTGCGCTTCACCGCCAAGAAGGCGCGGCGCTGGTCCGCGTTCCAGGTGGCGCAGACGGCGCTCGGCTCGCTCTCGTTCCTGGCGCTGGAGGCGATCGGCGGCACGCTTGTCCTGGCCACCGGCTTCCCCAACACGCTGGCCGCCGTCCTCGTCGTCGGCGTGCTGATCTTCGCCACCGCCGCGCCGATCACGATCTACGCCGCCCGCTACGGCGTCGACATGGACCTGCTCACCCGCGGGGCCGGCTTCGGCTATCTCGGCTCGACCGTGACCTCGCTGATCTATGCGAGCTTCACGTTCCTGTTCTTCGCCATCGAAGCCGCGATCATGGCCTTGGCGCTGCAGCTCTGCTTCGGCCTGCCGCTGTGGATCGGCTATCTTGCCTGCGCCGCGATCGTGATCCCGCTCGTCGTCTACGGCATCCGCCTGATCAGCCGGTTCCAGATCGGGACCCAACCCTTGTGGATCGGCCTCAACCTGCTGCCGCTGGCCTGCATCGCCTGGAAGGGCGACGCGCCGCTCGCGGCGCTGCTCGCCTTCCCCGGCCTCGCCCCGGGCGCGGGCACCGGGCTCGACGCGGCCCGCTTCGGCCTCGCCGTCGGCGTGCTGCTGGCGCTGCTGGCGCAGGTCGGCGAGCAGGTCGACTTCCTGCGCTTCGTGCCGGAGGCGAAGGGGCGGCAGGCGGGGCGGATCGACCGGCGCTGGTGGGCGGCGGTGCTGGCGGCCGGCGCCGGCTGGATCGTGCCGGGGATGCTCAAGATCCTGCTCGGCGCCTTCCTCGCGGTGCTGGCGATGGCGCACGGCGTCGCGCCGGAGAACGCCGCCGAGCCCACGCGGATGTACGCGGTCGCCTTCGGCTACGTCACGCCCTCGCGGGAGGCCGCGCTGCTCCTGATGACCGGCTTCGTCGTGGTCTCGCAGCTCAAGATCAACCTGACCAACGCCTATGCCGGCTCGATCGCGTGGTCGAACTTCTTCTCGCGGCTCACCCACAGCCATCCCGGCCGCGTCGTGTGGCTGGTGTTCAACGTCGCCATCGCGCTGCTCTTGATGGAGCTCGGCATCGACAAGACCATCGCCAGCACGCTGCCGCTCTACGCGGTCGTGGTCTCGGCCTGGGTCGGGGCGCTGGCGTCGGATCTCGCGGTCAACAAGCCGCTCGGCCTGTCGCCGCCCGGCATCGAGTTCAAGCGCGCGCACCTCTACGCCGTCAACCCGGTGGGCACCGGGGCGATGACGCTGGCGCTGCTCGCCGGCTACCTCGCCCATGCCGGCCTGCTCGGGCACGCCCTGCAACCGTTCGCGCCGCTGCTGGCGCTCGGCGTCGCGTTCGCGGCGGCGCCGCTGATCGCCTGGGGGACGGGCGGGCGCTACTACCTCGCCCGGACGCCGAAGGCCGACTGGGGGGACTCCGAGATCGTCTGCCGGGTCTGCGAGCTGCCGTTCGAGGGCGAGGACATGGCCCATTGCCCGGCCTATGACGGGCCGATCTGCTCGCTGTGCTGCTCGCTCGACGCCCGCTGCGGAGACCTGTGCAAGCCGCACGGCAAGCTGGAGGCGCAGGCGCAAGGCGCGCTCGGCCGGATCGTGCCGGCACGCACCGCGGCCTGGATCGGCGCGCCGCTCGGGCGCTACCTCGCCCTGATGCTGACGCTGGTCGCCGTGGTCGGCCTGATCCTCGGCATCGTCCATGCCGGGGCGACGCTGGAGCATCCCGAGCACCGCGCGGCGTTGCGGGCGGCGCTGACCAGCGTGTTCTTCATCCTGATCGTCATCCTCGGCGTCGTCGCCTGGCTGTTCGTGCTGGCCCACGAGAGCCGCCGCGTCGCGCAGGCCGAGACCCGGCGCCAGACCGCGCTGCTCGAGGCCGAGATCGAGGCGCACAAGGTCACCGACGCCAAGCTCCAGGCGGCCAAGGAGACGGCGGAAGCCGCCAACCTCGCCAAGAGCCGCTACGTCGTCGGCATCAGCCACGAGCTGCGCACGCCGCTCAGCGCGGTGCTCGGCTACGCCCAGCTGCTCGAAGGCGACGTCGCGATCCCGCCCGCGCGCCAGAACGGCATCCGGGTGATCCGGCGCAGCGCGCAGCACCTGTCGGGCCTGATCGACGGCCTCCTCGACATCTCGCGGATGGAGGCGGGCCGCCTGCAGATCCACCGCGACGAGATCCGCATCGCCGACGTGCTCGACCAGATCGTCGACATGGTGCGGCTGCAGGCGCAGGCCGCGGGCCTCGACTTCCGCTTCACCCGGCCCGAGATCCTGCCCGCGGTGGTCGCCACCGACGAGAAGCGCCTGCGGCAGGTGCTGCTCAACCTGCTCTCGAACGCGATCAAGTTCACGCAGAGCGGCCACGTCGCGCTCGACCTCAGCTACCGCAGCCAGGTGGCGGTGTTCACGATCCGCGACACCGGGCCCGGCATCCCCGAGGCCGACCTCGAGCGGATCTTCGAGCCGTTCGAGCGCGGCGCGACGCCGGCCGCCGCCGGCACGCCGGGGACCGGGCTCGGGCTCACCATCGCCAACCTGCTGGCGCAGGTGATGGGCGGCGAGATCTCGGTGACGAGCGAGCTCGGCCGCGGCACCGCCTTCCGCTTCCGCCTGATGCTGGCCTCGGTCTCGCGCCCCGCGCCGACGCCGCTTCCGCTGGCCGTCCCGGCCCGGGCCTACGGCGGCGCCCGGCGGACGGTGCTGGTCGCCGACGACGATGCCGGCCACCGCGCGCTGATGCGCGAGATCCTCGAGCCGGAGGGCCTCGTCGTGATCGAGGCCGCCGACGGGGCGGCATGCCTCGCCGCGGCGCAGGCGGATCGGCCCGACCTGCTGCTCCTCGACATCGCGATGCCGGGGCTCTCGGGCTGGGCGGTCGCCAAGCGGCTGCGCGAGACCGGGTTTTCCGGGCGGATCGCGATGATGTCGGCCAACGTCCACGAGATCAGCCCGATCCGCGGCGACGACGCCCCGCACGACGCGATCATCGCGAAGCCCTTCGACCTGCGCGACTTCCTCGAGCGGATCACGCAGCTGCTCGGCCTGGAATGGACGGGCACGCAGGAACCCGAGCCCGAGCCGCCGCCGGCCCCGGGCACGCCGCCGCCGGAGGCGACCGCCGGGCCGTCGCCGGAGCAGGTCGGCGACCTGCTGCGCCTCGGCCGGATCGGTCACATCCGCGGCATCGAGGCCAAGCTCGCCGAGATGGCGCAGGATGCGCGCGTGCCGGGCGCCTTCGTGGCGGAGATGCGCGGCCTCGTGGCGGATTTCGACATGCGGCGCTACCTGCGCATCCTCCAGGAGATGTCCGAGCAGGCCGTGGAGCGGACGGTGGATCGGGAAGGCCTCGCCTCGGATGCCTGAGCCGCAGCGCGACATCGTCCTCGTCGTCGACGATTCCCCCGACACCCTGAGCTTCCTCACCGAGGCGATCGAGCGCTCCGGGGCCACCGTGCTCGTGGCGGTGGCGGGCGACCTCGCCCTGGCGCTGGTCGACGAGATCACCCCCGACGTGATCCTGCTCGACGCGATGATGCCGGGCATGGACGGGTTCGAGACCTGCCGCCGCCTCAAGGCGAAGCCGCAGGTCGCGCACGTGCCGGTGATCTTCATGACCGGGCTCACCGAGACCGAGCACATCGTGAAGGGGTTGGGCGCCGGCGGCGTCGACTACGTGACCAAGCCGATCGCGCCGGACGAGATCCTCGCCCGCATCCGCGTCCACCTGGCGAGCGCCCGCGCCGCCCAGAGCGCGCGTGCGGCCCTCGACACCGCGGGCCGCACGCTGTTCGCCGTGGACGCGGCCGGCGCGGTGGCCTGGTGCACGCCGCAGGCCGCGCGCCTGCTCGCCGACCTCGCGGCCGATCCCGGCGCGTCGCTCGCCCTGCCGGCGACGAGCCGCGCCTGGCTGCGCGACGCCCTGGACGGCGGCGCGGCGGCGCCCTTGAGCCTGCGCGACCGCGAGGGCCGCGCCCACGTCCTCAGCTTCATCGGCCGGACCGGCGACGAGATCCTGCTGCGCCTCTCGCGCGACGACACCGCCGCGGGCCTGGACCGCCTGCGCGATCGGCTTCGCGTCACCGGCCGCGAGGCGGAGGTGCTGCTCTGGCTCTCGCGCGGCAAGTCGAGCCGCGACATCGGCGAGATCCTGGGGCTGAGCCCGCGCACGGTGACGAAGCACCTGGAGGGCATCTACGCCAAGCTCGGCGTCGAGAACCGCACCGCCGCCTCGGTGATCGCGGCGCGGCACCTGCAGGATCTGGGGTGAGCGACGCGGCGGCGACGTGAGACATTCGAAGCAGCATCACCGCTTCGAGGCGGCCGCCCGTCCCCGAACGCAAAGGAACAAGGCCACCTCCGTGAGCGCCCGCGCCTGCGCCGCGGGATCGGGTCGGCCGTGCCGCGGGCGCGCCGCGTCGCGGGGCCGCCTCACCGCTGCCGCCGGCGGGATGTGGACGAACAGCACCGGGCAGGGCTCGGCCAGGGCGCGGAAGTAGCTGGCGTTGCAGAGGTAGCGCCAGGCATCGCGCGAGCGCCCCGCCGCCAGCCCGTGCCGGCGCAGGATCGCCAGGGCCTGGGGCGCGACGAAGGCACGGCGGGCCGGCGGTCCGTCCGGATCGAGGGTGAGGTGGGCGGACGGGCGCCCCGACGCATCGGGGTAGAACCGGCTCGCCCGGTTGCAGGCCCGCGCCTCCACGCGGATGCGCTTGGCCCGCGAGGCGACGCCGAGCATCAGCACCGCCGCGGGCGCCTGCGCCAGCGTCGGCACGAGCTGCGTGCCGATCGCGTCGTAGGTGGTGTCCAGCACCCGCACCCGCAGGGCGCGACCGAGGGCCGACCTGAGGCGGCTCGACCTTTCGAGGCGGCGCGCCAGCGCCGCGCTCGGGTTGCGCGGCATGCCGGGAAACGGGCCGAACCCGGTGATCAGAAGAACCGGCGATCCGCTGGAAGCCGCCAGGCTCAAAGCCCGATCAGCTCGGCGATGGCGGCCGCGCCCGCGGCCGGCGAGGCTTCGCCCTGCGCGACGCGGCCTTCCGCCTCCGCCGTCTGCTTGCGCACCTCCGGCGTGCCGACGAGGCGCTGGTGCAGACGCTCGTGGACGAGCGCCCACATCCACTTCACGTCCTGCTCGCGGCGCTTCCTCGCGATCTCGCCGGTGGCGGTGAGCTTCTGGCGGTGGTCGACGACGCGGTCCCACATCGCGTCGAGGCGCAGGTTGTGGAAGCCCGAGATGGTGACCACCGGCGGCGTCCAGGTGGCGGAGGCCGGCGTCAGGATGTGGAGCGCCGCGCGGTACTCGCCGGCCGCGGCGTTCGCGCGCCGCTCCGCCTCGCCGTCGTCGGCCTTGTTGACCGCGATCATGTCGGCGAGCTCGAGGATGCCCTTCTTGATGCCCTGCAGCTCGTCGCCGGCACCCGGCAGCATCAGCACCAGGAAGAAGTCGGTCAGGTCCGCCACCGCCGTCTCGGACTGGCCGACGCCCACCGTCTCGACCAGGATTACGTCGAACCCGGCCGCCTCGCACAGCAGCATGGTCTCGCGGGTCTTGGCCGCGACGCCGCCGAGCGTACCCGACGAGGGCGACGGACGGATGAAGGCGTTGGGATCGAGGGCGAGGCGGGCCATCCGGGTCTTGTCGCCGAGGATCGAGCCGCCGGTGCGCGTCGAGGACGGGTCGACCGCCAGCACCGCCACCTTGTGGCCGGCGGCCGTCAGGTTGGCGCCGAGCGCGTCGATCGTCGTCGACTTGCCGACCCCGGGCACCCCGGTGATGCCGACGCGGATCGCCTGCCCGGTCTGCGGCAGAACCGCGTCGATCAGGTCCCGCGCCAGCGCCCGGTGATCGGCCCGCTTCGACTCGGCAAGGGTGATGGCGCGGGCGAGCGCGGCCCGGTCGCCGGCGAGCAGCCGCGTGCGGAGCGCATCGATGTCGAGGGAAGGAGGCGTCATCCGCCCTTCATGCCGGGGCGGGCGGCGTTCGTCGAGGGGCACGGACCGGGTCGGCCCGCGCCGATCGCGATCCCGGCATCAGCGCCGCCGGTGCCGGACAGGACGGAGGCGGTGGTGGCCAGGCCGATCGCGCGACGCGCCGGTGACGATCTGGCGATCGAAAGGGTTTCGCGCTGTGAACACGGCGGGTCCTTTTCCAATCGTGAGGCATCCCCCTGCCCTTCCGACCGCCGTATGCCGCCGCCGTTCAGGAGGAGGCTCCCGGCCGCCGCGCCGGATGCCCGCAATCCACCGGACGAACGGTCACGCTTACGCCCTGCCATGGTCATGATCCTGCGGCACAGGCTAGGTCTCGGAGCCGGACACATCGCCGTCTCCCCTCGTGCCGGACAGACCCGAGATCATGCTGCGCCAGCCTCCGACCCGCCGCGCCTTCGTCCGTCTCGGTGCCCTCGGGGGGGCCGCCGTGCTGGCGCCGTCCCTCGGGGGCTGCGTCACGGACAGCCTCTCGACCGGGACGGTCGCGCTGCCCGAGAGGCAGTCGGCCCTCGACGTGATGCCGGTCCTGCTCGTCGCCACCACGCGCAAGCCCGTCGGCAGCCCGCCCAAGCCCCCCTACTTCAACGCCGAGCGCGGACGCGGCCTGAGCTTCGCCGAGGTGCGGCTGTCCCCGCCCGACCGGTCGCTGCTCGGCAAGGTCTCGTCGGTGATCTCCGGCGACTGGACCATCGGCGCGGTGCCGAAGGTCGAGACCGGCCCCGGCGCGGCCAACGCCTTCGCGGAGGCCGCCCTCGGCCGCGACGTGCTGATCTACGTCCACGGCTACCGCGAATCGTTCGAGTCGGCCGCCGTCAGCGCGGCCCGGCTCTCGGACGGCATCCGCTTCCGCGGCGTCTCCGGCCTGTTCACCTGGCCGTCGGCCGCCGCGACCTTCGATTACGGCTACGACCGCGAGAGCGCGCTGTGGTCGCGCGACGCGTTCGAGGACCTGCTGAAGGCCCTCGCGGCGACCCAGAGCGCGGGCAGGATCAACATCGTCGCCCACTCGATGGGCACGCTGCTGACGCTGGAGACCCTGCGGATGCTGCGCGCCGAGGCCGGCGACGCGGCGATGAATCGGATCGGTGCCGTGGTGCTCGCCGCCCCCGACATCGACATCGACCTGTTCACGGGCAGCGTCGCCAAGCTCGGCGCGGACGTGCACAAGATCACGGTGATCTCGTCGACCAACGACCGCGCGCTCGAGCTCTCCGGCGCCATCGCCGGCGGCGTCGTGCGCGCCGGCGCCGCCGACCGCGACCGCCTGGAGGCGCTGGGCGTGCGCGTCGCCGACGCCTCGGATTACGGCGGCGGCCTGATCAACCACGACCTGTTCCTCTCGAACCCCGAGGTGCAGGGCGTGGTCAAGCGCGCGATCTCGCGCGGCGGCAGCGGGGCCTGAGCCCGGATCGTGATCCGGCCCCCGCGACCGCGGGGCGGCGGGCGTCCGCCGGGCCTCATGGGTCCCGACCCATACGACCAAGAATGAACGCTCCTCACCCCATCCGGGTCGTCATGGTCTGCGGCGGCAGCGGCTCCTCCGGCTCCTCGGCGGCCCCCGCGTCGAGGTGGTCGATCACCGCGACGGCGTCGGCCCAGACCCGGAAGCCGACCAGCGGGTTCGGGCCGAAGGTGTGGGTCAGCGGCACGTCGGCGGCGTCGCGCCCGTAGGCGACCATCACCCGGCCGATGCGCGGCGCGTTGTTGCGCGGGTCGAACACGTGCCAGCGCCCACCGAGATAGACCTCCATCCAGGCGCAGAAATCGCCCGCCGGATGCGGCTCGGGCTCGCCGATGAAGCTGATGTAGCCGGTGCAGTAACGGGTCGGCAGGTTCAGCGCCCGGCAGAACGCCACCGCGAGATGGGTGAAGTCGCGGCAGACCCCGCGCCCGCCCTGGTAGGCGTCGAGCGCGGTGCGGTCGCGGTGGGCGAACTCGTAGCCGAAGGCGAGGTGGGCGTGGACGAAGTCGCACACCGCCTGCACCCTGGCCCAGCCGGGCGGCACGTCGCCGAACAGCCGCCAGGCCTCGTCGGCGAGCAGGTCGGATTCGCAGTAGCGGCTCGGCAGCAGGAACAGCAGGGTCTCGGCCGGCAGGTCCTCGACGCGGTGCTGCTCGGCGTCCCGCTCGGCGGGATCGGGCAACCCGTCGTCGGCGACGACCCCGTCGGTGCCGATGGTGAACGCGCCGGCCGGCGCGATCAGGCGACCGCACAGGTTGCCGAAGCTGTCCCGGTACGTCTCGACCGGCACCTCGGGATGGGTGACGATCGCATCGGGGGCCTCGAGGGCGTCGGCGCAGGAGGGATGCAGGTTGAGCATCACCACCATCGGCACGGGATAGGGGAAGGCGTAGCGCATCTCGCAGCCGAGCCTGATCCGCATCCGGGATGATCCTTCTTTCCTGGGCCGGCGCCGGCCACGCCATGCCGTCGCCGGGTCCAAGCAGGAGGCGGACCGCGGAGGGCTCGGACGGCGCGATAATTCGGGGTTGGCGGGTGTACCGTTCCCCCCTACAGCATCCCCGCGACCGGATTGAGAGCGGTGCGCGGAAGTTCCAGAGCTTTCTTGCGGCGCAGGCGCGAACGGCCCGGATGCGGGGCCTTCCGCAACCACGGTAACCAGAGGGAAGTCAGCGATGTTCACGCTCGAGATCGAGGGCAAAGCCGTGGCGGTCATCAACGGCGACGAGGAGACCGCGCGCGACCTCTTCACCTGCGACGGCTTCAAGGAAGACATCCAGAAGATGACGAGCGACGGCGCGCCGCTCTGGAACGGCACCTCGGAGCTCAAGATCCGCGCCGCCAGCGAGGACGAGATCGAGATCTTCGAGGACGCGCTGGCGGAGGACGACGGCGAGGGCGACTTCGAGGACGATCCGCGCCACGCCGCCGCCAACGACGCCACCACCGAAGAGGGCGAGGACGACGAGGACGAAGCCGACATCGTCTTCCTCCTCGACATCGACGAGGCCGACGCCCTCGATTCATGACGGGTTCGGGCGCGCTGGCCCGCCGGGCACCGGGCTGCCGGGCCCACTGAACGCTCCGGCGCCCAGCTTCACGTCCCCCCTCCCCCCCTCCGCGGGGGGAGGGAGAGCGCTTCGGGCGCAGCGTTCCCTAGGCCGAGAGCCACTCCGTCACGCCCGCCGCGGAACGGAAATCCTCCAGCGCCCGCACCCGCGCGTCGGGGAGCGCCGCGGCGGCCATCGTCGCGAGCGCGTGGCCGGGGCCGAGCTCGAGCACGGTGGTGGCGCCGTATTCCCGGCAGGCGTCGAGGCAGGCCGCCCAATCGATCGTGGTGGCGATCTGGCGCGCGAGCTTGTCGAGCCCGGCCGCGGCATCGAACACGGTGCTGCCGTCGAGCCCGCTGACCAGACGGGGCGCCGTGCGCGCCGGCTTGTCAGGAAGAGCCTCGCGCAGGGTTTCGCGGAAGCGGGCGGCGGCGTCCGCGAGGAGCGGGGTGTGCGACGGCGTCCGCACCGGAAGCAGCACCGCGCGCTGCGCGCCGGCCGCGAGGGCGTCGCGGCGGACGGCCTCCAATCCGCCGACCGCTCCGCCGATCACGACGCTGTCGGGCGCGTTCCGGATCGCGAGGTGGCAGCCCTGCGCGGTCGCCATCGCCGCGACCCGCGCCTGCGGCAGGCCGCGGATGCCGGCGAGGCCGTACCCCGAGCCGGAGGCGGCATCCATCGCCTCGGCTCGGGCCGCGGCGAGCGCCAGCACGGTCTCGGCCGAGAAGCGTCCGGCGCAGCCCCAGGCGGCCAAGTCGCCGATGCTGTAGCCGGCGACGATCCGGCGGCCGGGCGCCGCCTCCGAGACGAGGGTCCAGGCGGCGAGCGCCGCGACGCAGCACAGGATCTGCCCGGTGCGGTTCTCATTCAGGGCCTCGCCGCCGGCGCGTGCGAGGTCGCGCGGGTCGGCCCCGAGCAGCGGCCGCGCCGCGGTGAACACGGCCTGCGCCGCCGGCAGGTCGGCGGTGAGATCGAACATTCCGGGATGCTGGGCGCCCTGCCCCGAGCAGAGGATCGCCAGCGTCATGGGCACGGCGCCTCGATCGCGTCCACGAACAGCGTCATCGCCAGCAGGTCGGCCGCGCCGCCGGGGCTGAGGTTGCGCGCGACGAAGGCGCGGTGGAGGTCCTCCGCCGCGGCGCGCCAATCCGACCGGCCGACGCCGCCGGCCGTGATGAAGCCGGCGGCGGCGTCGCGGGCGAAGGCGTAGCCGGCCTCGCCGCCGCGATGCAGCAGGTTCGTGTCCTCCAAAGTGGCGATGAGCGCGAGGCAGGCCTCGACACGCGCCGCCTCCGGATCGTCCGGCCGCAGGCGCCGGCCGCGGTCGAGGGCCGGTAGGCCGACCCCGTAGAGGTGGGGGAAGCCGGAGGCCGCCTCGTGCGGCGCGCCGCCGACCCCGTGGCGGCGCCGGGCCTCGGCTCCGGGGGCGCGCAGCAGGACCGGGCCGTCGAGGATGGCGTCGCCGTAGCGTTGGCGGATCCGGCCGCCGAGCCCGCCGGCGGGGATCGTCTCGCCGGTGAACGACCCGGCGGCCGCGCAGAGCAGCCCGAGGCCGAAGATCGCGCCGCGATGGGTGTTCACGCCCCCGGTCGCCGCGCGCATCGCCGCCTCGGCCGCGATGCCGATGCGGCGCAGCGCCGGCATCGTCGCCTCCTGGGCGCCGGCGGCGGCGAGGTCGGCGAGGTAGGGCTCGATCGCCGCCGTGCTCGCCGCGAAGGTGGCGGCGTCCATGTCGGCATGGCTGCCGCTGTCGACGCGGCTGACGAGGCCGGGCTTGGGGTAGGTGTCGAGCTCGAGCCGCAACGCGGTTGCCGCCACGGCCGCGATGCGCCTGGCGCGCTCGGCGTCCCGCAGAGGCAGGCTTGGGCTCTTGGATCGTGCGGCTGTCGTCATGGCCTCTCGGCTTAGGGGACGGGGAAGGAGCGCCATCGGCTGGTGCCGCCCTCTATCGCCGCCTCGCCCGAATCCGGCAACCGCCACCGGCGCGACGGAAGATGCCGATGAACCTTGGCCCCGTCCGGTCGTTGCCGGTCCGATCCCCGCCCGCGTTCGGAGTAGCCCGCGATGCCCGATCTGAACAAAACCGCCGACGCCAAATTGCCCGTTGATCCCAAGAAGTCCGTCGACGCGAAGTCGATCGTCGACGCCCTCGTCAAGGCGCGCGGCGGCGCCCTGGCCGGCGCGGCCCTGGGCGGCCTCGCGCTGATCGGCGGCCTCGCCTTCCGGGCGCTGCGCGGCGGCAAGCCGGACGAGGCGCAGACGGCGGCGTTCCAGGACGTGCCGGAGGACGAGGCGCGCCTGATGCTGCGCGCGATGGTGGCGGCGACCGTGGCCGACGGCCTGGTCGACGCGGCCGAGCGGCGCCGGCTCGACGAGGCCGTCGCGGCGGCCGGCATCGATCGCGACGGGCGCGCCTGGCTCGAGCGCGAGCTCGCCAACCCGGCCGAGATCGACGAGATCGCCGACGCGGTCGACGATTCCGACGCCGCCGCCCGGATCTACGCCGCCGCGGCCCTGGCGATCGACCTCGACACGATGCAGGAGCGCCAGTTCCTCAAGATGCTGGCCGAGGCGCTCGACGTGCCGGCCGAGGCCGCGGCCCGCGTCGAGCGTGAACTCTCGGCCTGATCGTCGCGCCGCCGCACCTTCCGGTTGATGCCGGCGGGCGCGGCGGTGCTAGGTTCCGGCTGCGGCGCCACGGAAGACGGCGCCGCGGGGAACCGGGAACCGCATGTCCGAGGACAACACGACGCCGCCGCGGCGTCTCGCCGCCATCGCCCTGATCGGGAGCCTGCTCGCCCCGCCCGCCGCGGCGGCCGAGCCCGCAGGGCCGCTGACGATCGCCCGGCAGGGCAGCTTCTTCGTCGGCGGCCGCAGCGTCGCCTCCGACACCCTCTCGACGCTGCCGGCCTACGCGCCCTCGGGCACGATCAGCGTCGACCAGGTCTACGTGCGCTACCAGATCCCGGTGGAGGCCAAGCGCCCGGCGATCGTCTTGATCCACGGCTGCTGCCTCACGGGCAAGACCTGGGAGACGACGCCGGACGGGCGCATGGGCTGGGACGAGTTCTTCGTCCGCACCGGGTTCCCGACCTACGTGATCGACCAGGCCGGTCGCGGCCGCTCGGCGGTGGACCCGTCCAGGATCAACGCGGTGAAGACCGGTCAGGCGGCGCCCGAGACGCTGCCGCCGGTGGTGTCGGCCGGCCAGGAGCCGGCCTGGGCGATCTTCCGCTTCGGCCCGAAATATCCGGAGGTGTTTCCCGGGATGCAGTTCCCGCTGGAGGCGCAGGCCGAGTTCTGGAAGCAGATGGTCGCCGACTGGGCCGCGACCCTGCCGACCCCGAACCCGACCGTGCCGGCCCTGTCCGAGCTGGCCAAGACGATCGAGAAAACCGGGCTCGACGGCGCGATCCTGATCAGCCACTCGCAATCGGGCATCTACCCGTTCCAGACCGCCGCGCTCGATCGCGCCGGCATCCGCGGCCTCGTGGCGATCGAGCCGGCCGCCTGCCCCGATCCGGCCAAGGACGACCTGGCACCCTACAGGGACCTGCCGATCCTCGTGCTGTGGGGCGACTACGTCGAGCGCGTGCCGCGCTGGGCCCCGCGTCTGAAACTCTGCCGCGCCTTCGTCGAGGCCGCCAACAAGGCCGGCGGCAAGGCGGAGCTGGTCCTGCTGCCCGACGTCGGCATGGCGGGCAACTCGCACATGCTGATGCAGGACAGGAACAGCCTCGACGTGGCCGCATGGCTGGCCGCCTGGCTCGACGCGCACGTGCCGCCGCGCCCGTGACGGTGGGCCGGCTCCGTCAGCCGGCCGCCTCGTCCTTCAAGGCCTGCAGCCCCTCGCGATAGGTCGGGAAGGCGAGGTCGACGCCGAGTTCCGCGCGGATCAGGCGGTTCCGCACGCGCTTGTTCTCGCCGTAGAAGCTGCGTGCCATCGGCGAGAGGTCGGCGGTCTCGAAGTCGACCTCCGGCGGGAGGGGCAGGCCGGTGAGCGCCGCGGCGTATTCCGTGACGGTCTGGGGTGGCGCCGGCTCGTCGTCGGTGACGTTGTAGACCGCGCCGTTGCGCGGCCGGTCGAGCGAGGCGAGCAGCGTCGTGGCGATGTCGTCGATGTGGATGCGGTTGAAGACCTGCCCCGCCTTGACGATGCGCTGGGATCGGCCGTCGCGCAGCTTCACGATCGGGTTGCGGCCCGGGCCGTAGATGCCCGACAGCCGGAACACCTGCACCGCCTTGCCGGTCTCGGCGCCGAGCGCCCGCCACGCGTTCTCGACGGCCAGCCGCCCTTGCGAGCGCGCGCTCTTCGGCGTCGCCGGCGCGGTCTCGTCGATCCAGGCGCCGCCCTGGTCGCCGTAGACGCCGATCGTCGAGAGGTAGCCGATCCAGCCGATCCGGCTCCGGGCGATGTCGTCGCGGAACCGCCGCAGCACCGGGTCGCCGTCGCGGTCGGGCGGGACCGAGACGAGCAGCGCGTCGGCCGCCGCGAGGTCTGCGGGGATGCGCGGGTCGTCGGCCTCGGGGCCGAAGGCCCTCATCGACAGCCCGGTCTCCGCTTCGATCGCGCGGGCCTTGTCCGGCTCGGTCACCGTCGCGACGATCTGGGGAAACCGGCCGCGCGCGCATTCCGAGAAACGCCGGGCCGAGAAGCCGAGGCCGAAGACGAACAGGGTCATGATGGCATCTCCGCGGGCGGGTCGAGCGCGGCACGCCACTCGGCCCGAACGTCCGGATCGGTCTCGCCGAGCCCGTGGCGTTCGTAAAGGGGACGGCAGGCCGCGGCGCCGAGAAGCCTGCCGCAGGCCCAGACCGCCATGCCCCGCACGATCGCGGCCGGGTCCGCGAGGTTCTGCACGGCGGAGGACGCCAGCGCCGGGTCTCCCGAGTTGCCGACGGCGATGAGGACGTTGCGCAGGAAGCGGTCGCGGCCGGTGCGCTTCACAGGCGTCCCGGCGAAGCGCCTGCGGAAGGCGGCGTCGTCGAGGGCGGCGAGCTCGGCCAGCGGCGGCGCGTCGAGGCCGGGATCGGCGGCCATGCGCGCGTCCTGCGCGACGCGGGCGAACTTGTTCCAGGGGCAAACGGCGAGGCAGTCGTCGCAGCCGAACACCCGGTTGCCGATGGCGGTTCGGAACTCCGCGGCGATCGGGCCGGCATGCTCGATCGTCAGGTAGGAGATGCAGCGGCGCGCATCGAGCCGGTAGGGGCCCGGGAAGGCGTTGGTCGGGCAGATGTCGAGGCAGGCGCGGCACGAGCCGCAATGGTCGGGCTCGGGCGCGTCCGGCTCCATGTCGGCCGAGGTGTAGATCGCGCCGAGCAGCAGCCAGTTGCCGTGATCGCGCGACAGCAGCACCGTGTGCTTGCCCTGCCAGCCGAGACCGGCCGCCGCGGCCAGGGGCTTCTCCATCACCGGGGCGGTGTCGCAGAACACCTTCACCCGCACGTCGCCCTTGGCTGAGAGGTAGCCGCCGAGCTCCTTCAGCCGGCCCTTCACCACCTCGTGATAGTCGCGGCGCTGGGCGTAGGCCGCGATCGCGCCGCGATCCTTCTTCGCGAGCAGATCGAGCGGGTCGGTCTCCGGTCCGTAGTTCGTGGCGAGCACGATGATGCTGCGCACCCCCGGCCACAGGGTTTTGGGCGATGCACGCTGGTCGGCGCGGTCTTCCATCCAGCCCATCGTGCCGTGGGCGCCCTCGCCCAGCCACGCGGCGAGGCGTCCGGGCAATTCCGGCACCGCCTCCGGGCGGGTGACCTGCAGGTCGCAGAAGCCCAGGTGGCGGGCGCGGGCCTCGACGAGGCGGCGCAGGTCCCGGCCTGCGAAGATGCGGCGGTCGGTCAGAAATCCAGGTCCGCGTAATGCCCGGCCGGCGGCATGCCCGCGACCCGGTCGGCGAGCAGCGCGCGGAAGGAGGGCCGCGATTTCACCCGGGCGTACCAGTCGCGCGCGGTCTCGTCCTCGTCCCACGGCACGTCGCCGAGGTAGTCGACGCAGCTCAGGTGCGCCGCGGCGGCGAGGTCGGCATAGGTCAGGTGGTCGCCGGCGATCCAGCGGCGCCGCGCCATCAGGTAGCCGATGTACTTCAGGTGGTAGCGGACGTTGGTGCGGGCGGCGCGGATCGCGTTCATGTCCGGCGGGCCGCCGCCGGTGGCGCTGGTCATGAAGCGCTTGGCGATCTTCTCGGTCACGAGGTAGCCCGTGACCTCCGCCTCGAACTTGACCAGGAACCAGTCCATCAGCCGGCGCACCTCGACCCGCTCGGCCGGATGGTCCGGCATCAGCCGGCGCCCGGTGAGGCCGAGGCCGCGGGTCTCGTCGAGGTATTCCGCGATGATGCCGCCGCCGGGCACGACCAGGCCGCCCTGCTCCATCAGCACCGGCGTGGTGCCGGCCGGGTTGATCAGCAGGAACTCGTCGCGCCTGTCCCAGGGCCGCTCCTCGACGAGGCTCGGCTCCAGGCCCATCTCGGCCAGGACAAGGCGGATGAAGCGCGAGTTGGCGCAGAAGGGAAAGTGATAGAGCGTCGCCATCGAGGCCGTTGTCGGACTGAAAAGGGCCGGCGGGACGCGCCGCACGGGACACCCGCGGGACCGAGCGTGGGATGATCATGATTGCTCGATCGTTGCCGCCTCATTAACACGCCGCACGGAACGCGGTAACCGCTCGTTCACCATCGTCGGCGAAGCCTGTAGGCGTCCCGCCGCGGGCGGCGATCCCACTCCCTCAGGCCGGTCGCCGGCCGGCGCGGCGCGAACGGTCGAGACCAGCGATGATGCGAGATCTGCGATGATGGATGCGATGAGCATCGCGAAGGCGGTCGTGCTCGCGGTCGTCGAGGGCGCGACCGAGTTCATCCCGGTCTCCTCCACCGGGCACCAGCTCCTGGTCGGGCACTTCATCGGGTTCCACTCGCCCAACAACACCTTCGAGGTGCTGATCCAGCTCGGCGCGATCCTGGCGATCCTGGCGGTGTATTTCCGCCGGCTGCTCGGCATCGCGTTCGCCCTGCCGAACGACCCGCAGGCGCGCCGGTTCGTGCTCGGCATCCTCCTCGCCTTCCTGCCGGCGGCGATCATCGGCGGCCTGTTCTCGAAGGTGATCAAGGCCTACCTGTTCAACCCGTGGATCGTCTGCGCGACCCTGGTCGCGGGCGGGCTCGTGCTGCTCGTCCTGGACGACACCGATCTCGAGGTGAAGAAGACCGACGTCTACGACTTCACCCTGCCGATGGACCTGAAGATCGGCATCTTCCAGTGCCTGGCGATGATCCCGGGCGTGTCGCGCTCCGGGGCCACCATCGTCGGCGCGATGCTGATGGGCGCCGACAAGCGCTCCGCCACCGAGTTCTCGTTCTACCTCGCGATGCCGACCATGGCCGGCGCCTTCGCCAAGGACCTGCTCGACAACTACAAGAACCTCAACGGCGACGACGTCGGGCTGATCGTCATCGGCTTCGTGGTGGCCTTCGTCTCGGCCCTCGTCGTGGTGCGGACGGTGCTCGACTACGTCTCCCGCCACGGCTTCTGGCTGTTCGCGTGGTGGCGCATCATCGTCGGCTCGGCGGGCTTCGCCGGCCTGATCATCTTTGGATAAAAAATACGGTCGCCGCCGTCGATTGCCTCGCCAGCGGGGCCGTGCGAGGGCAGACGGATGGGGAGAGCGGGCGAAAGACCCGCGTCCCGGCACCGTTTGAAGGCCCTCCGCGATGGAAGACAGACCGCTTGCCGACCTCTTCGAGCCCGCGACCCGCGCGCGCTGGCTCGGCCTCGTCGAGGGCGTTCTGAAGGGCGCCGACTACGAGAAGCGCCTCGTCTCCAAGACGGCGGACGGCCTGCGCATCGAGCCGCTCTACGAGGCGGCCGAGCCCGTGCCGCAGCCGGTCCGCGCGGCCGGCCCGTGGCGCATCGCCCAGCGGGTCGACCATCCCGAGATCGAGCAGGCGAACCGGCAGGCGCTGGCCGACCTCGAAGGCGGCGCCGATGCGCTGACCCTGGTGTTCTCCGGCGCGCCGGCGGCCCACGGCTACGGCCTGACCGCACGCACGGTCGAAGAGCTGGAAGCCGCGCTCGCCGGCGTGATGCTGCCGCTGATCGGATTGCGCGTCGACGCCGGCCCGCTCGGGCTGGAGGCGGCCCGCCTCGTGGTCGAGCTGGCGAAGGCGCGCGGCGAGGACCTGTCGGCCTGCGACCTCGACCTCGGCATCGATCCGGTGGGCACGCTTGCCGCCTCGGGCAGCCTCGGGGCGGTGTGGTCCGAGATCGCGCCGAAGCTCGGGCAGGCGGTGAAGGACTTCGACGCCGCCGGCTTCACCGGGCGCGCGCTCCTGGCCGACGGGCGGCCCTATCACGAGGCCGGCGCCGGCGAGGCGGCCGAGCTGGGCGCGGTGCTCGCCACGGCCGTGACCTATCTCCGGGTGCTGGAGGCGGAAGGGGTGTCGCTGGAACGGGCCCGCGACGCGGTCGGGATCCTGCTCGTGACCGACGCGGACGAGTTCCTCACCATCGCGAAGTTTCGGGCGATGCGCCGGCTCTGGGCCCGCATCGAGCAGGCCTGCGGGCTCGCTCCGAAGCCGCTGCGGCTCCAGGCCGAGACCGCGTGGCGGATGATGACCCGGCGCGACCCCTTCGTGAACATCCTGAGGACCGCGATGGCGGCGACCGGGGCCGGGCTCGGCGGCGCAGACGCCGTCACCGCCCTGCCCTACACCCAGGCGCTGGGTCTCCCCGACGCCTTCGCCCGGCGGGTGGCGCGCAACAGCCAGATCGTGCTGATCGAGGAATCGAACCTCGCCCGCGTCGCCGATCCGGCCGCCGGCGCCGGCGGCTTCGAGAGCCTGACCGCGCAGCTGGCCGAGGCCGGCTGGGAGGCGTTCCGGGCGATCGAGCGCGAGGGCGGCATCGTCGCCTCGCTCAGCGTCGGCAAGCTCCAGCGCCGGATCGAGATCACCCGGGAGACGCGGGCGAAGAACGTCGCGACGCGGCGCGAGGCGCTGACCGGCGCCACCGAATTCCCCTACCTCGCCGAGAAGCCGGTCGCGGTGCTCGACGTGGCGCCCGTCGCCGCCCCCCCGGCGGCGAGCTTCGGCAGCGGAACGGCGGTCGCCTGCGACGCCCTGCCGTCGCAGCGGCTTGCCGAGCCCTACGAGGCCCTGCGCGACGCCTCCGACGGCTTCCTCGACAAGACCGGGAAGCGCCCGCAGGTGTTCTTGGCCAATCTCGGCCCGGTCGCGGTGTTCAACGCCCGCTCGACCTTCGCCGCCAACGCCTTCGCCGCCGGCGGCATCGAGGCGCTGAGCAACGACGGGTTCCCCGACGATGCGAGCCTCGCCGAGGCGTTCAAGGCCTCGGGTGCGGCGCCCGCCTGCCTGTGCTCCTCCGACGCCGTCTACGAAGCCCGCGCCGTCTCCGCGGCGAAGGCCCTGGCGGCGGCCGGCGCCGGGACGATCTACCTCGCGGGCAAGCCGGGGGCGGATCTCGCCGAACCGCTCGCGGCGGCGGGCGTCCACGGCTTCCTCCATGCCGGCGGCGACCTTCTGGCGCTGCTGAACGACGCCCTGAGGCGGGCCGCCCGCGCCTGAGCGGGGAAATCGGCAACCGATCCGGCCGTCGCGTGTTTCGAAGCGGACATGCCTGCACGCCCGCGCGGTGCGTGCCGGGCACTCGACACGCTCGCCCGATCGGGATCCGATGAAAGCACTGACGCTGGCCTCCGCCTTCCTCATCCTCGCAGCCTCCGGCCTCAGCCCCGCCGACGCGGCCCGGAAGAAGGTCCAGATCCCCGATCGCTACGACGGCAACTGGAGCATCGAGGTCATCACCGAATCCGGCATCTGCGACCGGGCCTATCGCTACGGCGTGCGGATCCAGCGCGGCGAGGCCAGCTATCCCGGCGGCGATTTCGCGATCAGCGGCCGGGTCGCGACCAACGGGTCGGTGCGCGCGACGATCTCAAACGGGGCGGCGACCGCCAACGTCGTCGGGCGCCTCGGCCGCCAGGGGACCGGCGCCGGCACCTGGTCGACCCAGGGCGGCCCCGAATGCAGCGGCCGCTGGAACGCCGAGCGCCGCGGCTAGGACGCTCCCAGGCGAAACCGGCGGTCGAAGCGGCGGTGGCGGGGGCGCCGCTGTGACGCGGAAGCGACGATGGCGCAGGATCGCGCCCGGCGCGTGCGCTGCGGCGCGGACGGCCCTGTTCCCGACAAAATCCCTGGGGAATACTCGCCTCGATCGATCACTCGTTCGAGGCTTCCCGCGCCATGAAGACCCCGCTGCTCGGTGCGCTCGCATTCCTCCTCGCCCTCGCGCCGGCCACGGCGCGCGAGCGTTCGAAGCCCGAGGCGGACAAGGTGCTGGCGCCGCTGCAGCAGGCCGCGACCGATTGCTTCGCCGAGACGGTGATGGCCAACCCGGGCGCGATGAACCACGCCCGCGCCGGTCGCTGGTTCCAGGCCGCCGGCGTGATCGGCTTTCTCTGCCGTCCCGAGGTCGACGCGATGATCGCGGCGCATGATCGCCTCTACGGCGGCGGCACCGGCGCCAAGTTCTTCAAGGGCGCCTACGCCCGCCATCTCGACCAGCAGCTCGCGCTCCGCCTCCAGCCGATGCTGGAGCGCAAGACCGTCGCCAGCGCCGAGCCGCCGGCCGACAAGGCCGCCGCCGACGAGGCCCCGGGCGAGTGACGCCGCGCGCGTGACGGCGCGGCGATGCCCTACGAGCTCTATTACTGGCCGATGCTGCAGGGGCGCGGCGAGTTCGTGCGCCTCGCCCTGGAAGAGGCCGGCGCGGCCTACGTCGACGTCGCCCGCGAGGCGGAGACCGACGGTCTCGGCCTGCCGGCGCTGACGCGGATCCTGGAGGATCTCGACGAGCCGCGCCCGGCCTTCGCACCGCCCTTCCTGCGCGACGGCGACGTGGTCGTCGGGCAGACGGCGGCGATCCTGCTCTATCTCGGCCCGCGGCTCGGGTTGGTCGGCGCGGCCGAGGACGAGTGGATCTGGACGCACCAGATCCAGCTCACCATCGCCGACATGGTGGCCGAGGCGCACGACACCCACCACCCGATCGCGGCCGGCCTCGCCTACGAGGACCAGACGACCGAAGCCGCGCGCCGCGCCGCGCATTTCCGCGCCGACCGCATCCCCGAGTTCTTGGCGTGGTTCGAGCACGTGCTCACCCGCAACGACGGCACCCACCTCGTCGGCGATCGCCTGAGCTACGCCGACCTGTCGCTGTTCCAGCTGATCGACGGGCTGCGCTACGCCTTCCCGAAGGCGATGGCGGCGCGGCTCCCCGACCATCCGCGCGTGGCCGCGCTGCACGCGACGGTCGCGGTGCGCCCGCGGATCGCGGCCTACCTCGCGAGCCCGCGCCGGATCCCGTTCAACGAGCAGGGCATCTTCCGCCGCTACGCCGCGCTCGACGGATGACGCCGGAGCGGCGGCCCTGAGCGATCTCGGGGCGCCAACGCGAAGGCTGCGATCAGCTGGACGCGGTCGACCGCCCCGCCGTCACCGTGAGACGCAGGCCGGCTTCCTTCTGAACGGTGCCGAGGATCGAGAACAAGTTGCTGGCCGTCGGGTTTCCGTCGGCGCTGAGCATCCGCATCAAGCTCTTCGTCGAGGAGCCGGTTTCGGCGGCAAGGCGGTCGAACCCGATGGTCGCGTGGATGTAGTCGCGCAACACCGTCTTGCCGACGTCGAGCTCGCCGGCAAGGAAGCTCTCGACCGCCTCCGTCAGCAGGGCCTCCCGAAAGGCCGGATCGCGCGCGGCACGCGCCTTCACGGTGTCCTTGAAACTGCGCGTGAGCGGCATCAGTGTCCTTGCGCCTTGCGGTGCTTGTAGGCGACCCAATTCTCGATCGCCCGATCGATGTCGGCTTGCTGACGGCGCTTCGTGCCGCCGCAGAGCAGAATGATCAATGTTTCGCCGTCTCTGCCGAAATACAATCGGTAGCCCGGACCGAAATCGAGCCGGTATTCCTGCACCCCCGAGCCGACGGATTTGACATGGGAAAGTTTGCCCTTCTCGATCCGTGCCAGCGCGATCGTCACCTTGGCCGCAGCGAACGGATCGAGCCTGTCGAACCAGTCGGCGAACGGCGATCGATGGGAATCGTCGATGAATTCGAGGATCTTCACTCAGGATAGTACCATATAGGGCACCATACAAGGCGACATCGTTCCGCTCGTCAGCGTTGCCCATCTCACGAGGCCGCCTTCTCCCCCCGCCCGCGATACGACAGCGCTTCGGCGAGGTGGAGGCGGCGAACCGTCGGCTCGCCGTCGAGGTCGGCGAGCGTGCGGGCGACGCGCAGCGTCCGGTGGAAGCCGCGGGCGGTCAGCCGCATGCTCTCGGCGGCGGTGCGGATCAGCGCGGCGCCGTCGGCATCCGGGGCGGCGACCCGCTCGATCAGGCTGGCCGGGCAGGTCGCATTGGTGGTGCCCGCGGCCAAGCCCGCGGCGTCGTAGCGCGCGGTCTGGCGGTCGCGCGCTGCCGCGACCCGCGAGGCGGCCTCGCGCGAGCCCTCGGCCGGCGGCGGCAGGATCAGGTCGGCTGCGGTCACCGCCGCGACCTCGATGCGCAGGTCGATCCGGTCGAGCAACGGCCCGGAGATGCGGGCGCCGTACTGCGCCATGCAACGTTCGTTCGGGCCACGTCGGCAGGCATAGCCCGGCTCCAGCGCCTGCCCGCACCGGCACGGGTTCATCGCGGCGACCAGCTGGAAGCGGGCCGGGTAGGTGATGCGGTGATTGGCCCGCGCGATCATGATCTCGCCGGTCTCCATCGGCTGGCGCAGCGAATCGAGGACCTGCGGCGTGAACTCGGGAAGCTCGTCGAGGAACAGCACGCCGCCATGGGCCAGGGAGGCCTCGCCCGGCCGCGCGTTGATCCCGCCGCCGACGAGCGCCGCCATCGAGGCCGAATGGTGCAGCTGCCGGAACGGGCGCCGATCCGACAGCCGCCCCTCCTTCAGCTCCCCGGCCACCGACTGCATCATCGAGACCGCGAGCAGCTCGCGCGGCGTCAGCGGCGGCAGGATCGAGGGCAGGCGCGCGGCGAGCATCGACTTGCCCGCCCCGGGCGGCCCGTTAAACAACATGTTGTAGCCCATTACACCAGCGACCGACGTAGGTCGGGAGCCGCCAGTTCGTTCGATGATCGACATGGGCGGAATGCGGTTTGGCTGCTCCCAGTCGAAAAATGTCCCCCTAGCAGGCTATCGTGTCAGCCGCTGAGCATCGGGCGGCTTTGTCGATCGGGATCTGTGAAGCCTCGATTTCAGACGGCCCGAGGTGTCCGGGGCTGCAGGAGAAGTAGCCCCACAGACCAAATCAACGAGACCAGGAAGCCTCCGGAGAGAGCTGCCGCGGCGCCGTACGGTCGGACAAGCAAGTGCAGCGTGAGTAGCGTCAGCCCGAACCCAAACACGCCCTGGATCGTGATCCCCGCCAATCGTGCCATCGCAGCTCCTCCGACGCGGCGATGCAGGATCACGAACGTACTCGTGAGGGTGACCGGGTAGGCGGCGACGACACCGGTGAGCGACGGCCCCAGCGCCGCGCTGAGGGCCAGGACGGCAGAGACAAACAGGGCGACGGCGACCGCCCGGACCAACAAGTCACGAGGGTGCGGCCTAGCGACGGCAGCGCTGGGTGCAAGGGTTCCCAGTCGGGCGGGCCGGACGAGGAGCAACCCGGAACCGTAGACGGTGACGTTCAGCAGGAACGCCCCTCCCGGTGTCCAGGAGACCACGGATATGGCCATGGCTGCGGCGATCCAGGCCAGCGCCGCCGGACCGAGAGCTGACATAAGTGCTCGATCCCGGGCGCGTTTGGCGTAGACGATCAGGAACAGGCCCGTGGCGGCATTCGCCGCAAACCCGTTGAGGGCCGCCGCCGAGACGAAGGCGGCGTCGTGTTCGATGACCATGAACACGTAGACCGGCCCGGCCGTGACCGGCAGGCTGATGATCAACGCGCCCCAGACCGGTCCGAGCACCTCGGCCAGCACGGATGCGAGCACCACAACGGTCCCCGCGGTCAGCGCCCGAACGAGCGCCGCGACCCAGATGGCATCCAATATCGACCTCTAATGACCCGGTTGAGGGTGCCACCGTTGGGCCTGCTTATCCCGCTCTGCGCTTCGAGGAATACCACCAGGATGCTTCCCGAAGCGGGAAATCGGATCAGGCCAGGGGCAACGAGCCCCTGCCTTGTAACTCTTGTCCGTTCGGCCAGCCGACCGCCAATCGGCATCGAAGCGCGTCACGTGCAGAGCCGAACTCACCATACCGACGATCAACGGCGGAATTCGGGACTATCCGACGGCGATTCGACCGGACGAGTTGGATCTATAGTAGTATGTCAGCTTTTATTCGTTTAAAGATTGGAAATTCAGAGAATTGTCCGCTTTGAATACTATGCAACCGCTTGCTAAATGCGCTTTCCCGCCAGGGAAATCGCTCTTCTCTGCTTGCATATATATAGGGAAGGGCTGCTAAGTTATCGTTTTTTACTACAAGATCCATAGCCTACGCTGCGATATGGACTATTGTGTCATTTAAGCAGCGGCGGCAGCCGGGAGCCAAACGACCCTGCGGTTCGACGAGGTCGCGGGGGATTTATGTTCCGAACAAGGCTGCGTTCAGGCCGCCGCCTCGATCGTCAGAGGCGCCTTGATATCGGCAATGGCCTGGAACTCGTCGAGGAACTCCGGCCGGTTCTGAACGAGGTATCGAACGACGCGCCCGTTGCCGAGTAGCTTAGACAGGTAGCCCCGCACCACCGTTAGTTCCAGGTTGTCACGGCCGTAGGTCTCCTCGATCGACGTGACCGCTTCCTGCAGCTTGGCGAGCTCGCGATCCATCCGAGCCAGCGTCTCGGGCGTCACGCCCTTGACGGTTTTGCGCGTCCCACCGTCCACCAGACCGGATTGCGGGGTCATGGCCAGGATCGCGTTGGCGTAGTTCACCGTGTAGTTGTTCGCACCGACCATTAGTTCGGCGGTTTCGATCTGACGTATAGGCCTCATCTTCTGCATCGTTTCGAAAACTGCAATGGGGCACTGCTTGTCCCGCAGGAGCGACACGGCCTCGTCGCAGATGCCGTCCAGCATGCGCACCCTTCGACGGACGCTTTCGGGTCGGACGCAAAGCGCCGCCGCGATCTTGTCGGCGGACACCCCGCGTTCCATGGCACGCACGATCATCGCCCGCTCCTGCACCACGGATAGGCGATTGATGCGCCGGTTATAGGTCAATGCCTCGTCATCCGTGGAGACGAGGCATTCCACCTCCGTTCGCTCAAGGTCTTTCAGAACCTCCACCCGCAGGTGTCCGTCGAGGAGCAGGAAGAAGCCAGGCATCCTCCTGTCGCGAGCGACGACGGGAGACTCAACGAGACCGATTTCGCGGACGGACGCGGCGATCTGGGTATACTTCTGACTGATTTTCACCGTGGGGCGCAGGGCCTTCACCGGCAGTAGCGAGGCGAGGCTCACGTTCACGAGGTCCGGCTCGAACGCAAGGGAGAATGGGCGGGTTGGAACCGGAGCGATCATGACGCCCTCGCTGTCAGGCGTTGATGAAGGTCGAGCGGCATGGTCGCAAGCCCCTCGGCGCGAAGCAGGTTCACGAAATTCTCGTCCGATCTGAGGACCCGCAACGCCTCGACCGTGAACAGGAGGCGGGTCTGTGTGACCTCGGCCTTCTTCACCAGAAGCCGTTTCTTGTCCGCCTCCTGATGATACATCCGCATCAAGGCCTCAGTGGACATCGGGCGCCTCACTCCGTCCTTTCGGCCGTAGGCGCTCTTGGACAGCCCGCGCCCGCTCCGACGCCGCGCTTCGAGGAGACGGCGTGCCTTGGCCAGCTTGCCTCCCGACAGCTTGCGCTCGGAGTAGGCCTGCGCGAGCAGAGCCTGCTCCCCCTCGTCGTCGGAGCGAGCTATCTCCAAGGCGACGCTGACGGGAAGGATTCCCGTCTCGACCGCCGCGATAAGTCGTTCCTCGCCACGCTCGATCAATCCGACGATCATGTTCACCCACTGCTGAGTGCACCCAATCTTCTTCGCGATCTGTCCCTCGTCGTATCCGCGTTCCTTGAGGCCAGTGATGTCGTGCAGGAGGTCGACGGGTCGATGGTGGCGACGGGCGCAGTTCTCGACGA
Source organism: Methylobacterium sp. J-059 (assembly GCF_022829485.1). Taxonomy (NCBI): domain Bacteria; kingdom Pseudomonadati; phylum Pseudomonadota; class Alphaproteobacteria; order Hyphomicrobiales; family Methylobacteriaceae; genus Methylobacterium; species Methylobacterium sp. J-059. The sequence continues at coordinate 24,232 of NZ_JAKSYA010000102.1, read as the reverse complement.
TACTCATCACAAGGCAGTCGCGCTCATCGGCCTCGATCACGATGGCGGCCACCTCGGTTTGACCCAACCGAACGCAGGCTTCGAGCCGCCCCTGCCCGCAGACGAGGCCATAGAACGGCATGCCATCCTGATCCGGTAGGACCGTCGCAGTCACCGGCCGTTTCAATCCGACTAGAGAGATGCTCTCTACGAGCTCCTCGAACCTGCGGCGGTCGCGCATCCTCGGGTTCAGGACGGTGACCCGGTCGATCGGGATCATCCGGACGCATCGGTTCGTCTGAATTGTCATGCCGCATCCTCGAAGGGCGCCCGAGCGCAGAGCGCGAAGAACGTGTCCAGGGTCTCGAAGCGGTAGGCGTCGAGCGAGAGGCCGTTGCGTTCGGCGAGGCGAAGCCGGGGGTTGGTCATGTCCACGCCGGGAAGTAGGTAGTGGTCGAGCACCGTCGCGTTGCCGGCATCCATTCGAATCGCGACCGTGATGTCGGGCGCCAGCACGGTGTCCAGACGGATGCGCCAGCGCAGGGAGCCAGCCGACGTTTCCCGGCATCGTGCAATCACGACCGAGGCCGTGAACTCGCCGTTGACCGTCAGAAGGTCGCTGACAGGATCCCGTTCCGCGGATCCGCCTACACGTCGAATACCCTCCATCACCATGGCGACCGTCTCCGGATGCATCCGGCGCAGCGTCCGGTTGACCTCGACGTACCGATAGTCGTGCTCCGGCTCGTAGCCGATAAGGGTGTAGGCCCGCAGCAGGCTGCCGAACCTCCGCCGGTACACGCTGCTCGACGGCAACTCCGCGCGCTCGTCGATGGCCAGGCCCGAAAGCGCCCCCTGGGCCTGCAGGAGGCCTCGTAGTAGGTCGAGCAACTGGGCGTCATCGTACCGACGGCTGCGTGCCTGGACGATGGCACGCGCACGCTCGAACCAAATCTCATCCACCAGCGGCTGGAAGGCGTGCTTCGCCCGAACCCACATCCCGGGGGCGTTCGCGACGCGGCGTTGCTTCAGCTTGAAGGATCGCCGGTTGAAGACGTTGTTGCCGACGTACTTTTCGTTGGTCAGGACCTGGTGCACCGTGCCCCGCGTCCAGGGATGCCCAAGGTCGGTCCGGACGCCCTCGTGGTTGAGTGTGGCCGCGATCTCGGCCTCGCCGCGACCGTCCTCCACGAACATGCGATACATCCGACGGACGGTACGGACCTCCTCGTCGGACCCGGGCACGAGGATCACGCGGTCGGTCTGGAAGCTCTTTCGCTGACCGATGACGAGTTCCCCCTTCGGAACGCCCGCCTCGTCCACCAGCAGCCGTCGTAAACCGAAGCCTGCCATGCCGCCCTGGCGGAACCCCCTCTCGACAAGTCGGCACTGGCCCGCGAACACCTTCACCGAAAGCTCGCGGCTGTGCTCCCGCGCCATAACGCGCTTAACCGCCTTGAGGAGGACCGAGCTCGTCGTGCCGTCGTTGTCGAACTGCTCTGCGCAATAGTGGACCTGGATGCCGGCGCGCGAGCACAGGAACTCGTAGTGGGCGCTCTCATCCGCGTCCTGGAACCTGCCCCAGCGACTGATGTCGTAGGCGAGGATCGCCTGGAAGTCGGCAGAGCCCGAGGCGACGTCGGCCATCAGGCGCGTGAGACCCTCGCGTCCGCCTAGCGTGAGGCCGCTGCGCCCGGCATCCTCGTAGACCCTGACGATCTCAAAGCCCCGTACTTCCGCGTACCTTCGGATCTCGGCAAGCTGGTTCTCGATGGAGAACTGCTGGGGGTCGGTCGACATCCGGACATAGGCGACGGCTCGGGTCGATCCCCGGGACCCTGTATTCCCTGCCACTTCCTCTCGATCCATTCCGCCACGCCCCGCAAGGGTTCGGGCTCGGCCCCGCATCGGGTTCGTTACCCAGATGCAACAAGAGCGCGTGGAGGCTGGAATGTCTTTTCCGAAGAAGGGCAATTCTTTTCATGGCGGTACGGACCAAAACCTCTCACCCGACCATGCGGACACGTTCGCAGAGATGGTCTCTGCGGTACTGCGCCGCTCGGTGGGCGGCCGCCCCTCGGCGGTTAAGCTCGTGGCGCGGTGGACCGGTGCGCGCGAGCGAACGGTCAAGAATTGGTTCGCTGGTTCATGCGCACCGAAGGGGGACCACTTCCGCGACCTTGTGCGGCACTGCCCCGAGATGCTGGATGCGTTCTTGGTGTCCGTTGACCGGCAAGACCACCTCGCCCTCGCCAAAGTTATTCAGGTTGAGGCCGCGCTGCTGGACGCCCTAGCCGCCATCGCAAGGCTCAAACAGTAGGCAAACCGTTCGGTCGTTGGGAGATCAGGATGGCAGCTGATGCATGCTGGCCAGCAGCAAGCCTATTTAGCAAAGCTTTACTGTGCAGTAAGTTGCGCGAATGGGTTTCGTTTTAGCGCTACCGATCCTTGCCATTGCGATCGGATCCTTGAAGGCATGCAGGATCAAGTTTCCTAGGTGCGCCAGCGCCCACTACGCCTACGTGATCGGGTAGGCCAGCAGGAGCAGTACGTTGGTCATATCCGCCCCCCCGCCGAACACGTGAAGCTCATCACTGACTTGGCCGGCAAATCGACAAGCTCTTACGACGTTCCTTACCCGGCTGCATGAGTTGCGCGACGCATCCGCCGCAGATTTTAGAAATGTCAGCACGAACGGTATCGTCAGGCGGCGATGAGCCTATTACATGGTGCGCGTTGCAAAGTATTCTATCCCAGGAAGATTCCCGCACCGGACCTCGAAGCGGTGGGGTTCACGAAAATCCACCTTCTGGCCCAGTAGAACAAGAAGGGGAAGGTCTTCAAGGAAGACCAAGACTATGCACTCGTAGATTTTGATGCCCAGCATACACCCGAAGAGCATGGACGCCTGTCTATGACCGCTTGCGAGGACCCTGACGCGGGCTTTACGGCTGAGGCGGGCTGATTCTAGAAGGTCGGTTTATGGACAATCTTGTATAAACGCGAACGACGCCGCCACGCCTGCGGCGTGATCCAATTCTGAATCAAAGCCTAAGCTCTCACGTGTCCGGGCCGGGCCCGCGGGAGACAAAAAACGGGCGACCATCAAGTCAACATGTTGTGGCCCATTAAGCGGCCCGTCGTAAGTGTCGTTCGAATCATCCTAGGCTGCCGGCAAACCGCTCGGCCAGACGCCCCGCCTTGAAGGCCTCGCCCACCCAATCGACGAAGGCTCGCGTCTTCGCAGGCAGGTGGGCGCGCGAGGCGAAGTAGAGTGAGATCGCACCGGCATCGGCGTACCATCGCGGCAACAGGCGCACGAGGTCGCCCCGATCCAGGTCGGTCCGCACGTCGGGCACCGCGACGAGCGCGACGCCCAGGCCCAACAGCGCCGCCTCGCGCATCGCGCTGGGATCGTTGACGACGACGCTTTCCCGCTGCCCGGCCACCATCTCGCTGCCGGCGACGTCGCGCATGGTCCAGTGCCGGATGCGGCCGGTCTGTAGCGACCGCATGACGATGCCGTCGCAGGCTTGGAGCCCTGCTGGATCGGCGGGCGGCACCCGACCTCGCATGTATGCCGGAGACGCCACAGCAATGATGTGGGCAGGTGCCAAGGTGCGGGCCACGATGCCGGGGGACAGCGCGAAGCCGCCACCGATGGCGGCGTCGTACCCTTCGGCAACGAGATCGACCTGGCGGTTCTCGAAGTGCCATTCCGGCCGGACGCGCGGATGGCGGGCCAGGAAGCCCGGCAGGAGCGGCAGGACGTGGCTCATCCCGAAAGTTGGCGGCAGGCTGACCTTGAGCGTGCCGACTGGTTCGCCGCCGTCCGCGGAGACGCCGGCAATCGCGGCTTGCAGCCCATCCAAGTTCCCCGCGACCGCCTGGCGGAAGCCCTCCCCAGCCTCGGTCAAGGTCAGCTTGCGCGTCGAGCGGTGGAACAGCCGCACGCCAAGGTTGCGCTCCAGCATGGCGACGTTTCGGCTGACCGCGGCCGGCGTCAGCGACAGCCGCCGGGCGGCCTCGGAGAAGCTGCCGCACTCGGCGCTGCGCACGAAGGCTTCGAGGTTGGCCAAAGTCTCCATGCCACCTCCTTCAACGATCCGTTGAAAGCATAACAAGCCATTTGCTGCTAAAACAGGAGGAGTTCCCGATCCATCCTCATCCTCATCGAACATGCGATGGAGCGATGACATGACCCAGGTATCCCACCCCCTCGCCGGCAAGGTAGCCCTCGTGACCGGCGGATCGCGCGGCATCGGGGCGGCCATCGTCCGCCGCCTCGCCCGCGACGGCGCCAACGTCGCCTTCAGCTACGCCGCCTCTCGCGAGCGGGCCGAGGACATGGTCCGGGAGGTCGAGGCGCTCGGCCGGCGGGCGGTCGCCATCAGGGCAGACCAAGCCGACGCCGGCGAGGTCGAGGCACTGGTGCAGAAGGCCCACGCCGAGTTCGGTCGCCTCGACATCCTGGTCAACTCCGCAGGGGTGTTCGTCACCGGCATGGTCGACGACGCAAAGGCCGACCGCGCCGCGTTCGACCGGCAGCTCGACGTAAACGTCAAGGGCGTCGCTGCGGCGGTGCGCGCCGCGGTACCGCTGATGACGGATGGCGGGCGCATCGTGTCCATCGGCACCACCGGCGCGGTCCACGTTCCGTTCGCCGGCGCCGCCGACTACGTCGCCACCAAGGCGGCGGTGGCGGCCTACACCCGCGGCTGGGCCCGCGACCTCGGCCCCCGCAACATCACAGTCAACGTGGTCCAGCCCGGTGCAATCAACACCGACATGAACCCGCAGGACGGACCATTCGCCGAGAGCCTGAAGAACCTCGCCGCGCTCGGCCGCTACGGCCAGCCGGAGGACATCGCGGCGGCGGTCGCGTTTCTGGCCGGGCCGGACGCCGGGTACGTCACCGGCGCCACGCTGAACGTCGACGGCGGTCAGTCCGCCTGATCCCTCGACCTCTTACCAAAGGAGACAGAGCCATGACTTCCATCGGCATCATCGGCGCCGGACAGATCGGCCGCGCCATCGCGACGGTGCTCGCCCGCCACGCCATTCCCGCAACGCTCGCGAACAGCCGCGGGCCCGACAGCCTCGCCGAGACCGTCGCTGCGCTCGGGCCGAGCATCACGGCAGGCACCCGCGAGGAGGCAGCTACGAAGGACATCGTCTTCGTCGCGGTGAACTGGTCGAAGCTGGAAGCCGCCCTGGCGGGCCTGCCGGAGTACGGCGGGCGCATCGTCGTGGACGCCAACAACCCCATCGAGGGGCCGCTGTTCAAACCGGTCGACCTCGGAGGCCGCTCGTCGTCCGAGGTTTTCTCCGGCTGGGTGCCAGGTGCGCGGGTAGTCAAGGCGTTCAACCACTTGCAGCCGCAGTTGGTCGCCGGCGACCCAGCCAGCGATGGCGGACGGCGCGTGCTGTTCTACTCAGGCAACGACGCCGAGGCGAAGGCGCAGGTGGGCACGCTCATCGAACGGCTTGGCTTCTTCGGCATCGACCTTGGTCCGCTCGCACTCGGCAGCCGCCTCGTCCAGTTCCCCGGCGGCCCGCTGCCGGCACTGAACCTCGTGAAGTTCAACTGACCCCACAGCTCGACCACTCATGGAGGCATTCCGTGACCGACACCAACCAAGCCAGCCAAGGACCGGCGGAGCCCGATTACGACGGGCTGCTGCGTGCCAACCTGGAGAGCGTCTTCAACGAGCGTGATGCCGACAGGCGCGCGGCTGCGCTGAACGAACTCTTCGTGGCTGAGCCGCTCATGTACGAGCCGACCAACGTCGTTCAGGGGCGCGCAGCCATTTCCGCGGTCGCCGGCAACTTGCTGGACCAGTTCGGTCCGACGTTCCGGTTCATCCCGATAGGACGTGCAGTCGGCCATCACGGCCTGGGTTCGCTGCGGTGGGAAGCTGGTCCGGAGGGAGGATCAGTCGTGGTAACCGGGATGGACGTCGCAGAAGTCGTCGGCGGCAGGATCGCGCGGCTCTGGGTGCTCCTCAACCCACCTGCGGCCTGAGCCTGCGATGGGGGTTGCCGCATAGTCATCAAGTACGAGACCGTTGACGACGCGCAGTCCATCCGTGGCGCCCGACACGGCAGATGTCAGGTTCTCGGCACCCCTTGCCACGACCGGCCAACGGATGCTCATCAACCCTTCCCGGCCGGCGGTCCTCGCCGGCCGGGAAGCAGTCGGCTTACATCATCATACCTGCGCCTGACCGCCGTCGACGAACAACTCGGCGCCGTTGACGAAGGTCGCCTCGTCGGAGGCCAGGAACAGGACCGCATTGGCGACCTCCGTCGGCTCGCCGACGCGTCCGAGTGGGATGCGCGTCCCCAAGTAATCGAGCAGGCCCTGCTGCTTCTCGGCATCGTCGCCGGCGAGGCCGACGAGGCCCGGAGTGCGCGTCGCGCCGGGGCTGACCACGTTGACGCGGATGCGGCGGTCCTTCAGGTCGAGGATCCAGGTGCGGGCGAAGTTGCGGATGGCCGCTTTGCTGGCCGAATACACGCTGAAGGCCGGCGTCCCCTCGGTGCCGGCGGTCGAGCCGGTCAGCACCACAGCCCCGCCGTCCTTCAGGAGCGGCAGCGCCTTCTGGACGGTGAAGAGCGTGCCCTTCACGTTGGTGTCGAAGGTCGTATCGAAGTGCTCCTCGGTGACGGCGCCGAGCGGCGCGAACTCGCCCCCACCGGCGTTGGCGAAGACGACGTCGATCTGCGCGTGCTTCTGCTGGACCATGTCGTAGAGGCGGTCGATGTCGGCGAGGTTCGCCATGTCGCCGCGCACGCCGGTGACCCGCCCGCCGATTTCCTTAACCGCCGCGTCGAGCGCGTCCTGGCGACGGCCGGTGACGAACACCGAGGCGCCCTCCCGTGAGAAGGCCTGGGCGGTGGCGAGCCCGATGCCGCTGGTGCCCCCGGTCACCACCACCACCTTGTTCTGGAACCTGCCGGTCATCGTCGTTCTCCTCGGTTCGGCTGCGTGTCAGCCACTGGCGAGATAGATGCGCTCAGAACGATGATGCGGACAGACCGCAAATCTGACACGTAACGTTCCAATCGGGGAACGATGATGCGCCCAGACCTCAACGACTACGCCACCTTCGCGGAGGTCGTCGCCCATGGCGGCTTCACTGCCGCGGGCCGCGCGCTGCGGGAGCCGAAGTCGAAGCTGAGCCGACGGGTCTCGGCGCTGGAGGCCCGCCTCGGGGTGCGGCTCATCGAGCGCTCCAGCCGGCGCTTCCGCGTCACCGAGGTTGGGCAGACCTTCTACGAGCGCTGCCGCGCCATAATGTTGGAGGCAGAGCGGGCCGAGGCGCTCGTCGCAGAGGCCCAGGCCGAACCGCACGGGCGCATCCGCATGAGTTGCCCACGCAACCTCGTGAAATTCGCGTCCCGCATCGTGCGGGGCTTCCTCGACCGCTACCCTAAGGTCCAGTTGCAGCTCGTCGCCTCGGACCGGGCCGTCGACCTTATCGAGGAGCGCGTCGACGTCGCGCTCCGCGTCCGGCACGAGCTCACCAGCGATGCCTCGCTCACGATGCGGTCGCTGGGACGTTCACGCTGGATCCTCGTCGCCAGTCCGCAGGTCGCGAGCGGCCTCCGCGCCGACCTCGCCGACCTCGCCTCCGTCCCGACCATGGGCACGAGCGACGAGGCGGGCGAGATCACCTGGGTGCTGGAGCGCGACGACGGGGAGAGGCATGAGCTGCGTCACGAGCCGCGACTGACCTGCGGCGATTACGCTGTTCTATGCGATGCCGCGGCGGACGGATTGGGCGTTGCCTTCTTGCCCGATCACGCCTGCGCGGCCCACATCGCTGCCGGCAAGCTCGTTCGCGTCTTCCGGGAATGGCGGAGCCGGGACGGCATCGTCCATATCGTCTTCACAACCCGCCGCGGCCTGCCGCCCGCCGTCCGCGCCCTCATCGACCACTTGGCGAAGGAGTTCCCGGACCTGTGAGGGCGCAGAGCCTGCCGCGGACACACGGCTCTTGCGGCGTGTCGACGTCGGCCCATAGCCTTCCAAGGAGTCGGCGATAGAGGTCGGTCTGCCTCCGGCCCCCTGGGCAGTCCGACCGTGAGCGTGTCGGGGTACATTAGTCAGCCTCGTCCCAGCTGACCTGGGGAGCGCCCGCGGAACTCTTCCTTCGGTGGGGAATTTTCGACAGCCCCTCGGGGTGATTGGCTCATCGACGGGTCTCGCCCACCCTCCCGTCACGTCGACTTGGATCGACGGGCCTCCCGGGCGCGCTCCAGGAAAGCCGCCTTGCGTCGTTCCTCACGCAAGGTGTCGATGGTCGGCTGCCACCAGCCGCGAGCAAGGTCTTCCGGACCCGGTGCCGCCCGCGCAGGCCAGGCCCGGATCAACTCGTCATGCGTCGGCCTGCGACGCACCGCCCAGATCAACGTGCCGACGCTTGCAACACCCGGATACAACCAAGCTGCGACCGGGGTCTCGACGACCTCGCCGGTAACCGAGTCCAACACCACGCAGCCTGCATGGGTCATCAGCACTTGCCCGAGGGGGGGCAGCGCAATCTCCGGCACGGGGTAGCGATTGCGGCGGCGTTCGGCGGCCTCTGCCAGCCTATCGGCATGTTCGGGGGCCGCCCTGCGGGCTTCCGCCCGTTTCCGCCGCTCCTCCGGCTCGGCCCGGCATGCGGCCTCCTCGATAAGTGGCCAGCGTCGGCGCAACGCCTCGGACGAACGGAACGGGACGCGCCACGCCCTCGATGCCGGGTCCCACCGGGCCCATGGCACCTGGCGCAACTCGGCCACGACATCCCGTGAATAGGGCGTCCGCACCAGAAGGTCGTCGGCGACTTCCAGGTAAGGGCTGGTGATCGGCTCGAACGAGAAGGCGTCGCGGCCGCGCTCGTCGGCGTGGGCCAGCACGCCGGACCATTCGCGGCTGGACCATGAGTTCAGTCGGCGTTCCGCCGATATGCCCGGAACGAACCATGCGCCCAGGTCGTCGCGCCATCGCGCACGTGGAAAGGCGGTACGGAACCGCTCCACCGTCAGACGGTCATACGGAAAGGCTGCCGTCGCCCCGGGCCTTCCCCCACCGACCTCGCGCTGCGTCGCGCTGAACTGCTCCGTCACTTCGGTCATCGGTCGACCTGCGTTGACCCTTGGTAAGGCCGCCGTGTCCGGCGGCTCATTAGCAAGTTCGGGCTTGGGTACCGGTTCCAGCGGCGAACGCGGTGCGGGACCGAGACCTGCCGCCGGACTTGAGCATCGGCCCACCAATCCGAAAGCCCGGGATTGCAGATACCGAGGGACGCACGCGACCCCGCATCCACAATGGATCGCATGGATTGCCGTGGCCGTTCCGGCGGCCCGACCTATTTTAATGATCAGATCCCGGAATGCGCGACGGGGGTACCCAGGACCAGGACGCAGCCCCCGATGTCACTGACGAAGCGGATCGTGGGCCTAGTCGTGCTTGCCTTGATCCCGGCACTGGCCGTCCAAGGTTACAACGAGTACGCGCTGCGCGCAGCCCGCTCCGAGGCCGTCCGGAACGAGGCGATGCGCGCGGCGCGCGGCGTCGCGGCCGACCTCGGTCTGTTCGGCCAAGGGGCGAGACAGGTTCTCGGCATCCTCGCCGGCCTGTCCGAGATCCGCGCCAAGGACCCAAAGGCCTGCACCGCTTACCTGTCCACCGTCGTCGGGCGCGTCCCCGGCTCGTTCTTCTTCGGCGTCGCCGACGCGGACGGACGCATCCGGTGCAACACCCTCGGGTCCGCGGTCGGAGCCTACACCGTGGCCGACCGATCCTACTTCCAGGATGCGATGCGCACCGGTGGGTTCGCCATCGGAACGGTCGGGGCGGGGCGGGTCACCGGCCGGCCCACGATCCAGTTCGCCCAAGCCATCGCCGACGACGACGGAGACGGTCGGCGGGACGGCATCGTCATCACCAGCATCGACCTGTCCTACCTCGCGGCCCGGCAGGCCACCGCCGGGCTGCCGCCCGATGCCACGCTCACGGTCGCGGACCGGCTGGGCACCATCCTGGTCCGCCTGCCGGACCACGAGGCATGGGCGGGCAAGCCGCTTCCCCCAGCCCTGTGGAAGGCCCTTGCGGACCACCGCGGCGGGGTCTCGGATATGCCCGGCCTGCTCGGCGACACGCGCATCACGGCGGTGGCCAAGGCTTTGCCCTCGGACCTCGATTCGATGACGGTGGCGGTGGGCCTGTCGCCCGCTGCGGCCTTCGCCGACATCGATGCCGCCACCCGCCGCGGGGTGGTGCTGATCGGCCTCGGGGCAGCCATGGCCCTGGTGGCCGCGCTCATGGCCGGACGCGCCTTCATCCGTCGGCCCGTACGGCGCCTGCTCGCGGCGGCCAGCGCTTGGCGCGCCGGCGAGTTGATGGCGCGGACCGGGATCTCCGGGAGCGGCGAGTTCGGACAACTCGGCGAGGCATTCGACGCCATGGCCGCCTCGTTGGAGAGGCACCAGGGCGAGCTGCGCGAGGAGGTCGCCCGCAGCCACGTCCTGCAGGAGCGGCAAACGATGATGCTGCACGAGTTGAACCACCGCGTCCGCAACACCCTGACGACCGTACAATCCCTGGCGCGGCAGACCCGCAGGGACGACGACCGGGGCGAGCGCCTTGAGGGGCGCATCCTCTCGCTTTCGAAGACCCATGACCTGCTCTCGCGCGACGATTGGGGCGGCGCCTCGCTGCGTACCGTGCTGGAAAACGAGCTCTCCCCCTTCAGGGACGATCAGGACCACCGCTTCGGCCTGGAGGGCACCGACCTCGACCTGCCGCCACGCTATGTCCTGGCGCTCGGCATGACGGTGCACGAGTTGACGACCAACGCGGCCAAGTACGGCGCGCTCTCCACCGAAGCGGGGCGCGTCGACGTTTGCTGGGACGTCGTCACCGGCGAGAGCGGCGCCAGGCGCCTCGTCATGGAGTGGTGCGAGAGCGCAGGTCCGCCTGTGCAGGAGCCGGGCAAGCGCGGCTTCGGCACCCGCCTCATCACGGGCGGGGTCAGCCGCGAGCTCGGCGGTACCGTCCGGCTCGACTTCGCGGCGGAGGGGTTGCGCTGCCGCCTCGACGTTCCCCTCGACGAACCGGACCGCTTCACCACCTTCAGCGAAGTCGCCGCCGTTCGGCCGGCCGGTACGGCCTGATTGTTCGAAGGTCACCCCATCGGCCTGCGACGTCCTGCCGAGACGCCTTCGTGGGGATCCGTAGGGACCGAATTACGATACGACATTGATGGTCGAAACAATCGTAGGCAAACCTCGACGAGGGCGGCTTCGAATCCGGAACGAGATCGAAAAGAGAAAAATGGACGGCGGAATGGTCCTTAGGGGCGATCAGGCGGACACTCGCAGGCAGGCCGAACTTGCCAGCTACGCCATCCTCGATACGCCGACCGAGGCCGAGTTCGACGACATCGTGAGGGTGGCGTCCGAGGTCTGCGGCATGCCGGTGTCGCTGATCTCTCTCCTCGACGGCGACCGCCAGTGGTTCAAGGCCGAGACCGGCTTCGGGCAAAGCGAGACGCCCCTGTCCCAGTCGATCTGCGCCTACGCCGTTCAGCAGGATGACGTCTTCGAGATCGAGGACCTGACGCGGGACGCACGAACCTCCGACAATCCGCTGGTGACGGGTGGACCCGAGGTCCGGTTCTATGCGGGCGCCCCGTTGAGGACCCCTGACGGCGTGTCCCTCGGTGCGCTGTGCGTCCTCGACACCAAGCCGAACAAGCTCACCGCCTCGCAGGCGTTCGTGCTGCGAACCCTAGCGCACCAGGTCGTGACGACCCTGGAACTGCGGCGGTCGCTCCAGCTGCGTAAGGAGGGCGACCGTCGCAACAAGGCCATCCTGGAGAGCGCGGTCGACTACGCCATCGTCTCCATGGACCTGGATGGCATGGTGACGAGCTGGTCCCCCGGCGCCGAACGCATCCTCGGCTGGTCCGAGGCCGAGATGTGCGGCAGGCCCGCCCACGTCTTCTTCGCGGGCGAGGACGTCGCGAACGGCATCCCGGAACAGGAGATGGCCTCGGCCCTGCTGCACGGGCGCGGCGCGGACGAGCGCTGGCACCTGCGCAAGGACGGTACGCTGTTCTGGGCAAACGGCGAGATGATGCCGCTCCGGGACGAGGACGGCCGCCACGAGGGCTTTCTCAAGATCCTGCGGGATCGCACGGAGCAGAGGAACGCCGCCGCCAAGGAGCAGGCCGACGCCGCCTTCATGCGGAGCGTGCTGGCCTCCTCGGCCGACTGCATCAAGGTGCTCGACCTCGACGCCAAGCTGACCTTCATGAACGAGGGCGGCATGGCGGTCATGGAGGTCGTCGACTTCAACGCGGTCAAGGGCTGTCCCTGGCCCGACTTCTGGGTCGAGTCCGGCAATGCCGACGCCCAAGCGGCGGTCTGGGCGGCGCTGGCCGGTGGTACCGGCCACTTCCAGGGGGCTGCGGACACGTTCAAGGGCACGCCCAAATGGTGGGACGTTCAGGTCACCCCGATCCGGGGGCAGGACGGCCAGCCCGAACGCCTGCTCGTCGTCTCACGCGACATCACCAGTCAACGGGCTTCCGAGCGGCGGGTCGCCGAGAGCGAGAAGCGGTGGCGCGGCCTGTTCGAGGGCATGCGGGAAGGCTTCTTCCTGGGTGAGTTGGTCCGCGACGGAAACGGGCGTGCGGTCGATTATCGGTTCGTGGAGATCAACCCGGCCTTCGCCCGGCAATCCGGTCTGCCACTCAACAGCGTCGGCCTCACGATCCGCAGCTTCGTGCCCGACATCGAGCAATGGCTGATCGACAGCTACGCGAACGTCGTCGACACCGGCGAACCGGCGTTGTTCGAGATCGACGTCCCCGGCCTGCAGAGGTGGTTCGAGGTCCGCGCCAGCAAGGAAAGCGGCGACCGTTTCAGTTGCCTCTTCCTCGACGTCACCGACCGCAAGCAGAACGAGGTGCGACGCGGCGCAATGATCGAGTTGGGCGACCGTCTTCGCAATACCACCGACCCGATTGAGATCTCCCGGGCGGCTGCGGACATCCTCGGCCGTACGCTGGACCTGTCCCATGCGGGGTACGGAACCGTGGACCACGACCGGGAAACCATCGTCATCGAGGAAGGCTGGACGACCCCCGGGATCCCCGGCATCGGAGGGCTGCACGGCTTTCGGGACTACGGCACCTACATCGAGGACCTGAAGAGCGGCCAGGCCGTCGTCATCGGCGATGTGGCGACCGACCCCCGCACGGCGAAAGACGCCGACGCCCTGGCGGCCATCCAGGTGCGTTCGCTGCTCAACCTGCCGCTAATGGAACACGGCAGGTTCGTGGGCATGCTGTACGCGCTCAAGGGCACGCCGTACGCCTGGAAGCCTGAGGAGATCATCTTCGCCAACACCATCGCCGACCGGACCCGCGCGGCCCTGGCCCGGATCGAGGCGGAGGAGCGTCAGCGGACGCTGAACCTGGAACTCAGTCATCGCATGAAGAACATGCTGGCCATGGTCCAGTCCATTGCCACCCAGACCATGCGAACGGCGAGCGATCTCGATACCGCCAAGGAGGTCCTGGCCGGGCGGCTGGTCGCGCTGAGCAAGTCGCACGACCTGCTACTCGGGGGCTCAGTCAGCGCAGCCCCGGTCGAGGTCCTGATCGGAAGCGCACTCCAGACCCACGAGGACAATCCGGGCCGGTTCAAGTTGGAGGGACCGACCTTCACCGTCGGGGCCAGGGCGGCGATGTCGCTGTCGCTGATCCTGCACGAGCTCGCGACCAATGCGGCCAAGTACGGGGCACTCTCGACGGCCAACGGCCGGGTGTCGATCACCTGGCAGCTGCGGGACGTGGTCGGCGAGCCCCATTGCGTCCTGCGCTGGTCGGAGGCGGGAGGTCCCGCCGTGGTGCCACCGACCCGCACCGGCTTCGGATCGCGGTTGATCGGGCGGGGCTTGGCCGGGAACTTCGGAGGCGAGGTCGACCTGTCCTATCCCGCCACCGGCGTCGTCTGCACCATCGACGCGCCCCTCAGGGGGCTGCAGGCAGAGGATACCCCGACGCCGGGGCATTAGGCCTTCATCGGCGCGTCGTCTGATGGCTTGGGCGAAAGCATGCCGTGGACAGGAAACTCGCGGTCGATCAGGTCATTTCGCCCGTTATGATATCCGCTTTGATCTCCAGCGATGAGTTCAGTTCGGCGTTCCGGCAGCTAAACCGGCGCGGTCGATGACCTGCACCTGTCCTCGCCGGACCTCCACTAGCCCACAATCGGCCCACTCGCCCAACAGGCGGCTGATGACTTCCCGCACGCTGCCGACGTCCGAGGCGAGCTGCTGATGGGTCTTCCAGACGATGCCTCCCGCATCGGCCTCGACCAGCAGGCGCCGTGCGAGCCTCCGCTCCAACGGGGCGAAGGCGACCTCCTCGACGAGGTCGAACATCCCCGACAAGAGCTTGGTGTAATCGTCGAGGACAAAAATCGCGGAAGGCTTCGCTCTCACGCATCAGCTGTCGGAAGGTATCCGTCGGCAACGCTGCGAGCTCTGTCTTAGCCTCGGCCACGCTCTGGGCCGGGAAGCCTCCTCCCGAAAGCAGGCACTGTGTGGTTAGCACGCAGGTCCCGCCGGCGCCGACCTTGTAGATTAGCATCTCGCGGCCGCCTTCCGACATCCGGAACACTCGGGTCCGGCCGTCGATGCACATGAGGTAGTTCGCGCAGGCGCCCTGGAGTTCGTAGGCAATCGCCCCTTCCTCAAGCACGGGGAAATGCACCGTGCCGCGGGCGATCTGGAGGTGGGCCGCGCTGAATTCACGGACGAGCGGGAAACGCTCGATCCAGCGTTCGACCTGATGGGCGCTGTGCATGGTCCTCCTCCCGGGGCGGGCGGTCGTTGGATGCCGCGATGCCCATGACTCAAGCGTTATGGTTCCGGAATCCGTAGCCTTCGGTGACTTGGGTCACAGACGTTTGCGTCGGCATTCCATACCACTGTCGTCACTGAACAAAAAACCGTCCGGCAAGACCGTGAGGAAGCGCAGGCTTTCGATGGGCCAGGGCGAATAACCGGGAGAAATCATGCGCCGCCTCGCCCCCCTTCTGCTCGCCTCCATCCTTCTAGCCGCACCCGCCCATGCCGAGCAGGACCTGCTCCTGGGCGCCGACATGAACTCGTCCGCAATGACCAAGGCCGAGCTGACCCGGGCCGACGTCGAGGCGCTGATCGCCAAGGCCGACGGCAAGCCCATCGACCTCTCCGACAAGGCGCTGGCCGGCCTCGACCTCTCCGGCCTGAACCTCAAGGGCGCGAACCTTCGCACCGCCCGGCTCAACAAGGCCAACCTGCGCGGCGCCGACCTGAGCGGAGCGAACCTGGAGCAGGCCTGGTTCATCAAGGCCGACCTCTCCGGTGCCAAGCTGGTGGGCGCCAAGATGTTCGGCATCACCGCCCGCGACGCCAACCTCAGCGGGGCAGACCTCAGCAGGTCGATGCCCATCGGCGACTTCAAGGGCGCCAACATGGCCGGGGCGACGCTGGTCGACCTCAAGGGCGGCGCCGACATCAAGAACCAGTCGATGGGCCTGATGCGGGCCGTGTTCGTCTCGGTGAACCTCAAGGGCGCCAACCTGAAGGGGGCGAACCTCGGTCGCTCTCGCCTCGAATACGCCGACCTCACCGACGCCGACCTGACCGACGTGGTCCTCATGGGTTCCGACCTGTCGGGGGCCAACCTCACCGGCGCGACCGTCGCCGGGGCCGACTTCAAGAACGTCGACGTCACCGCCGCCCGTCTGATCGATCTCAAGGGTCAGGACAGCGCCAAGGACTGGTCGGCCCGCGTGAACGTCGACCGGGCGATCACGCAGGTCTTGAACTGAGCCCTCTTCCACCTCGACCGATCCACGAAGGAAAGACATCCATGACCACCCGACGCATCCTGCTCGCCGCCTTCGCCGTCGCCCCCATGCTGTTCGGCACCGCCGCCGGCGCCGCCGAGATGACCTACACCCCCGCCGCGTTCGAGGCCGCCCAGAAGGCCGGCAAGCCGATCCTGGTGCACATCACCGCCCCGTGGTGCACGACCTGCGCCGCCCAGAAGCCGATCCTGTCGAAGCTTGAGGCCGACCCGAAGTTCAAGGACCTTCAGGTGTTCGACGTCGACTTCGACAGCCGCAAGGACGTGGTCAAGAAGTTCGGCGCGACGATGCAGAGCACGCTCATCACCTACAAGGGCGAGAAGGAGACCGGGCGCTCGGCCGGCGAGACCAAGCCCGAGGCGATCTCCTCGCTCCTCGATAATGCGATCTGAGGCCACGCCATGGTCACGAGCCTCGGCCTCGCCTTCCTCGCCGGCATCCTCTCGGTGCTGTCCCCCTGCGTGCTGCCGTTGCTGCCGCTGGTGCTCGGCGCGGCGGCGTCGGAGCACAGGCTCGGCCCGGCTGCCCTCGCCGCCGGCCTGGCCCTGTCGTTCGTGATCATCGGCCTGTTCGTGGCGACGGTCGGCTTCGCCATCGGCCTCGACGCCGGCATTTTCCGGACCGGCGCGGCCATCATGCTGGTCCTGATCGGGTTGGTCCTGATGGTCCCGGCGGCCCAGACGCGGCTGGCCGTGGCGGCGGGGCCCGTGAGCAACTGGACCGAGAGCCGGTTCGGCGGCTTCTCAACCGCCGGCCTGCTCGGCCAGTTCGGCGTCGGGGTGCTGCTCGGGGCGGTTTGGAGCCCCTGCGTCGGGCCCACCCTCGGGGCGGCCTCGTTGCTCGCCTCCCAGGGACGCGACCTCGGCGTGGTCGCGCTCACCATGCTCCTGTTCGGCCTCGGCGCGGCCCTTCCGCTGCTGCTGCTCGGCACCCTGTCGCGCGAGGTACTGATGCGATGGCGCGACCTCATGATGGGGCTGGGCAAGGGGCTGAAGGCGGCGCTGGGCCTGATCCTCGTCGCCACGGGCCTGATGATCGCCTCGGGCTTCGACAAGGCCGCCGAGACCGCCTTGGTCAACGCCTCCCCGGCTTGGCTGACCAACCTCACCACCCGCCTCTGAGGCGGGAGACCGGTCCGGGTCCGTACGAGCTAACCAGATCGGTCGCCTACGAACGCCGGGGATGATTGCCACATCCCCGGCGTTGCCTCGCCTTCATGCGGCCCTGGCGGTGACCTTCTCGTACGTGCCCGTCGCGACCTGCTCTTCGAGCTGCGCCTTGAAGTCCGCGATCCCGAGGACCTGGACCGGATTGCTGGCGTCGTCGAGGAACTCGTAGAGTGCGTCCTCGATGTTGCGGTTGCTAAAAAACACGATGGCGTCCTCGTCGCCGCCGCCTTCGAGATGCGGCTCGCCGTTCGCCACGCCCGAGACGTAGCTGCCCGTCGGGCGGGTCTCCTTGTGCGTCCCGTCCGGGCGATAGAACCGGAGCTCGCCCTGCATCACCAGCGTCACGTAGGGGCTCTTGTGCCGGTGCAGCATCACCTTCTGGTTCGCCGCGAACTTGAAGACGACGTCGACGATGCGGTTCTCCTCGTCGACCTTGTAAACGAAGAAGGCGATGTGCGGCAGCCAGTCGAGCGTCCGCCAAGTGATGTTGCTCTCGTCGAACATGGGCTTCGGCATTCCGTTTCCTTCCGCTCCCCCATCCGGCCGATCTTGGCGGACGCACGGCTTTCCGCCGCATCAGATGGTTTGACGTGAGGGAAACGTCCCGCATGGCGGATCGATGCGGCGGCCTTTTCGACTGGCTAAGCTTGGCACATGCGGTCGAAGGCAGAGGACAGCGGTCAGACCGCGTGCTGGATGGCGTCAACGACCTGATCGGCGCTGTAGGGCTTCGGCACGAACAGGCCGTGGTCCGGGATGTCCTCCTGGGCGAACCGACGGCGTCCCGAGGTCACGACGAGGCGGATGCCGGGCCATGCCTCGTGCACGCGCCCGGCCAGGGTCACCCCGCACATCGAACCCGGCATGTCGACGTCGGTGAAGAGCGCGCCGATGTCGGAGCGTTCGTGCAGGATGAACCACGCCTCGTCGGCGTGGCGCGCCTCGATGATCGTGAAGCCCGCATCCTCCAGCATCTCGACGGCGCAGAGGCGCACGAGGTCGTCGTCCTCTACGACGAGGACGGTCGAGGCTTCCATGGAGCGCTTCTGGACCATCGTTTCGCAACACGGCCTAGCCGGATTGGTTGCCGCCGATGGCTACGTCCTTTGGTTTTCCGACATCATACGACCCAACGGCCCTGCTGCAGTTGCTATCGGTCACGCGTTTCGGCCGGGGGATCGGAGACCCGTGGAGATCTTGACGGTCGGCGGCGGCACCGGCTCTTGGAGGCATCGCGCCTACCGCAGGAGAGCATCGGTCTTGTAACCACGCCTCAGCCTCATCACCCTCGGCGTCGCGGATCTCGACCGGGCGATCTCGTTCTACGAAGGTCTGGACTGGCCCAGGCACGTGCGGTCGGCGCAGGGCGTCGCCTTCTTCCAGCTCGGCGGCCTGGGGCTGTCCCTATATCCGCGCGCCGACCTGGCCAAGGACGCCGGCGTACCCTTGGAGAGCCGGCCCTTGCAGGGCTTCACGCTCGCCTACAACACGCGCTGCCGGGACGACGTGGGCAAGGTGCTCGCGCAGGCCGTAGCCCTCGGCGGTCGGATCACCCGACATGCCGAGGATGCCGTCTGGGGCGGCCATCACGGGCACTTCTGCGATCTGGACGGTTTCCTGTGGGAGGTCGCCTGGAACCCGGGCTTCGTCCTCGCGGACGATGGCCGCCTCACCTTGCCGCCGTAGCCTGATCACCCCCTGTCGTCGAGGATGGTCCCCACCCGTCACGGCCCGTTCCGGGACGTGTAGGCGGATCCTCGCAGTCTGCTGCCAGCAGTCCTAACGCGGTCGCAGTTCCACGACGTTCGGCGCCTCGCTCACGCCAGTGGCGGGTGACCCCAACACCTCGGCGACCTTGCGGGCGAGCTGCTCCCGCTTGAACGGCTTGCCGATGAGGTGGACCCCGTCGTCGAGGCGTCCTTGGTGGACGATGGAGTTCTCGGTGTAGCCGGACATGAAGACCACTTTCACCTCCGGGCGGATGGCGACAATGGCCTCGGATAGATCGCGTCCGTGCACCTTGCCGGGGAGCACCACGTCGGTCAGCAACAGGTCGACCTGCGAAGCATGGAGCCCGAACATCCTCAGGCCCTCCTCGCCGTCGGCCGCCTCCAGGACGCGGTAGCCGAGGTCAGCCAGGATCGCGCAGGCGATCTCGCGCACCGCCGCCTCGTCCTCGACCACAAGCACCGTCGCCGATCCGCGCGGCAGGTCGATGGGGGCGGACGAGCGCGTCGCGGCAGCCGAGACGGCCTTCAGGGCGCGCGGCAGGTAGATCTTCACCGTCGTACCCTGACCGGGCTCGGAGTAGATCTTCACGTGCCCGCCCGACTGCTTGACGAAGCCGAACACCATGGCGAGGCCGAGCCCCGTGCCCTTGCCGTCGGGCTTGGTCGTAAAGAATGGCTCGAACACCCGCGCCACAACCTCGCGGGTCATGCCGTGGCCGGTGTCGGAGACCGCCACCATGGCGTAGTCGCCCGGCGTCACCTCGGTGTTATCGCGGGCATACGCCTCGTCGAGCACCTTGTTGCCGAGCTCGATGGTGAGGCGGCCGCCGCCCGGCATCGCATCGCGGGCGTTCAGGGCGAGGTTGAGGACGGCGCTCTCCAGCTGTGCCGGGTCCGCCATGGCTGGCCACAGCCCCGCGGTCTCGACGTAGCGGACGTCGATATGCTCGCCGAGGGTTCGACGCATAAGCGGCACCAGGTCGGGCATGGTGGCTGCAAGGTCGATGGCGGCAGGCGCGAGCGGCTGCTTGCGGGCGAAGGCCAGAAGCTGGCCGGTCAGGGTCGCCCCGCGCTGGGCCGCCCATGAAGCGCGTTCGATGCGCTGCTGCAGCCTGGGGTCGTCGCTCACCTTGGCGCGCACGAACTCAAGGTTCCCGAGGATGACCTGCAACAGGTTGTTGAAGTCATGCGCGATGCCCCCGGTCAACTGCCCGATGGCTTGCATCTTCTGGGCTTCCCGAAGGACCCCTTCGGCCTGGACGCGCTTGGTCATGTCGGAAAGGGTCAACACGAACCCGCCGTCCGGCATCGGGGTGCGGCGGATCTCAAGATGGTGGCTGTCGGCGCGCTCGCGCTCGTATGTCACCGCCTCGCCGGCCCTTTGGCTGCCATGCCGGATCTGGTCCTCGGTCTCCAGCGCGGGTCGGCCCGGCTCCGCAGTGTGCTCGACGAAGGCGGCGTAGGCGGTGCCCGGCCGCACCATCGCCTTTGGCAGGTCGAGCAGGACCTGGAAGCAATGATTCCAGTTCTTGAGCTTTCGATCCGGTCCGAAGACGGCGACGCCCTGGCTGAGGCTGTCGAGGGTGGTGCGCAGGCGCAGGACGAGATCGCCCTGGGCGATCTCCGCCTTGTGGGAGCGCGACCATGCCTGGTTTAGGAGCCGCGCGGCAGCCAAAAGGACCAGGATGGCGAGCCCGGAGCCGCCGATCACCATCCAACGCACCCACCCGGCGCGGGCGTCGTTCTGGGCGACGCGTTCTGCGAGTAGCTTCTCCTCGTCCGCGAGCATCGCCGCGAGGGAGGTCTCCGCATCCCTCATGTACGCCTTGCCGGCATCCGAGTTGACGATGCGTAGCGCCGTTTCCAACCCGGAATCCCGCCGCGCCTGCACGGTCTGGGCGAGTTCCTCCAGCTTGTGCTGGATCACGGGTGCGAGGTCCCGCAACCGTTGCTGCTGCACCGGATTGTCGGCGGTGAGCTTCTGCATCTCACCCTGGAGCACGCCGATGCGGTCGCGGGCGGCGTCGTAGGGTGCGAGGTACTCGTCCTTGCCGGTGAGGACGTAGCCACGCTGGCCGGTCTCGGCGTCGCGCAGGGCGATGGCGAGGTCCTTGAGCGTGCCGAGGACGTCGTAGCTGTGCTGCGACCACTGCCGCGCGTCGCGGGAGGCGTTGAGCCGCTCCCAGGTCACCGCGCCGACGAGGGCGAGGATGGCCAGCAGGACCGCGAGGATCAGGACGTTCGCGCGGGCGACGAGGTGCTTGGTCATGCCGATGTTCCCCACGTCCGCCGCCGATGGCCACCGACATGGGCCGAGACCGTGATCCCTCTCCCGAACGTGGGGAAGGCGGGCGCTCAGGAGCCTGCGCCTCGTTCATAGCACAGGGCTTGGCGATTGGTTGGGAATAACGGTCATGCGAAAGCGCCGGGCAATGGTGTCTTAGAACCGGCGGGACCGAGCGTAAGCGAACATTCGATGTCCGTCGCGAACCAGGGCTGCCACCGCAATCGAAAGGCTGGCGCCTCCGCGCCCCGCGGGGATGCCCAACGATGGACACAAGGCTCCGGCCTGATCGGCTTGCCTGCCGAGATCCGAGAGACGTCCATGACCACAATCGCCGACGTCGCGCCACGCTCGGACGCCTTGTCGGAAACGAGTACCCGTGGCCTGAGCCGGCGGCGGTTCGGTGCGATGGCCCTGGCGGCTGGTGCCGGAAGTTGGCTGCCGTCCCTGTCGGCAGAGGCGCTGCCTGTGTCCGCCGAGGCACGGTTCATCGACTTCGAGTGGGTCGACCCGTCACGCGACCGCGCGGTGCCGGCGCGGCTCTACTGGCCGGCCACAGCGACCCGCAAGGGGCCGGTCCCGCTGATCGTCTTCTCCCATGGGCTCGGCGGCTCGCGGAAGGGCTACAGCTACCTCGGCGAAGGATGGTCGGCGCGCGGAACCGCCAGCCTGCACATCCAGCATGTCGGCAGCGACCAGGCGCTGTGGGAGGGAAACCCGATCCTGCTCCTCGACCGCCTCGACGGCGCGGCGGACGAGCGCGAGGCCATCGAGCGGACGCGGGACGTGAGCTTCGGCCTCGACCGCCTGCTCGGCCGTGAGAATCCCTTCCATGCCGCCATCGACCGGAAACGCATCGTCGCGGCCGGCCACTCCTACGGGGCGAACACCACCCTGATCCTCACCGGCGCCCAGGTGATCCGCGACGGGAAGCCCATCGGATACCGGGACCCGCGCTTCACGGCGAGCATCGTCATCTCGGCCCCGCCCTTCTACGGCGAAACCGACCTCGCAGCGGTCCTCGCGTCGGTCGACGTCCCCACCCTTCACGTGACCACGACGGAGGACACGATCCGCATCCCCGGCCGCTTCTCACCGGTCCAGGACCGCATCGACGTCTTCAAGGCCATCCCCACGGAGAGAAAGGCACTCGTCGTGTTCCAGGGCGGTTCGCACAGTGTGTTCACCGACCGGTCCCTTAGGAACGGCGGGCCGCTGAACCCCCTGGTCAAGCGTGCGACGATGGAAGCTGGCTTGGCGTTCCTCGATCTCGTGCATCGCTCCGATCCCGCTCCGATGGAGGATTGGAACGTGACCTGGAAGCCGATCCTGGCCGCGGCACCGGTGCCTTTCCCGGTCCCGGCGAGGCAGGCGGACCGTCGACGTCGCGCCTGATGTCCCGCGCCGCATCACCGCTCGACATGGTGGCGTCGCGACCTGTACCGCCTGCTGGCGGCTACAGGGACCCGAGGGAGGGCCGCGCGTACGATCCGGCCTGACGATACCTCGCCCTACTCGGAACCATCCGAACGAGCGCGACACGCTCTCATACCCGACGAGACGTATCCCCACCGGCATCCGGGTGCATTGGGAGCGTCCGGTTCGATGGGCGAGAAAGCAAATCTACGGCCTCGCATCGGGTATCCTCGATAGTTCCGGGGATATCGCAACGCTGCCGCCGAACATCGATTCATTGCCGTCGTGAACAGCGGTGTTCGGACGCCTCGCTCGTTCGGAGCAAGTATTCTCGTACGAACCAAATGATTTCGTGCCGAGATGTTAATCTGCGGAACATCGTCGAGCGTGGACCCTTGAGCAAGGCGGCGTGCCTCGAATGGAGGAGCGCTCCTCGATATTTTTCGAACAGCATTGGGACGACACATGGCCTTGACGCCCGACACGACGCGCGCCGACCTCGACCGCAGCTCCGCTGCGGGCGTGCACCCCGTCGACGACCTGCGCACCGTCGCGGTCCACAAGGTCGCCTGGGGCGCGATCTTCGCCGGAGCGGTCATCGCCCTCGTCGCTCAGGTCATCCTCAACATGGTCGGCCTCGGCATCGGCCTGTCGACCGTCGATCCGGCCGGCAACGGCACCCCCACCGCAGGGTCACTCTCCTCGGGCGCCGGGATCTGGTTCGTGATCTCGGGCATCCTCGCCTCCGCAGCCGGCGGCTGGCTCGCCGGACGCCTCTCGGGCAAGCCGGCCTTGCTCACCGGTGGCCTGCATGGCCTGGTGGCCTGGGCGGTCTCGACCCTGGTGGTAATCTACCTGCTCTCGTCGGCGGTCGGTGGTGCGGTCAGTGGCGCATCGAGCGCGGTGTCGAGCACCCTCGGCGGGGCCGGCAACCTGATCGGCGGCTCGGTGAAGACGGCGGCCCAGGCTGCGGCGCCGTCGCTTCCGGGCATGGACAACCCGTTCTCGAACATCGAGAGCCAGGTCCGCAACGGCACCGGCAACGATCCCGAGGCCCTCAAGAACACTGCCGTCAGCGCGATGCGCGCCGCCGTGACCGGTGACGCCGCCCAGCAGAAGGATGCGCAGGAGAAGGCCGCCCAGGCTCTCGCCAAGGCGCAGGGCATCCCGGTCGATCAGGCCCGGACCCAGGTCGCGGACTACACCAAGCAGTTCAACGACACGGTCGCCAAGACCAAGGAGCAGGCCAAGCAGGCAGCCGATACCGCCGCTCGCGTCGGCTCGCAGGGTGCGCTCTACGGCGCCCTCGCGCTGATCCTCGGTGCGGTCGCCGCCTTCCTCGCCGGCCGTGGCGGGGCCAAGGGCCTCGTCGCGGATCGCCCCATCGTCGCGCCGGTCGGTCAGCGTCGGGTCTGAGCCCCGTCCCGGGTCGCTTCCTGCCAACCGGCAAGGGGTGACCGGCTCACTGTGAATGCCCACGGCCAAGCAGGCCGTGGGCCGTCGAGCATCACCATCCAATCCGGAGCGCGATCATGGATGAGAACCGCATCACAGGCGCCGCCAAGGAACTCGGCGGCAAGGTCCAGGGCGCTGTCGGCGACGTCACGGGCGACCGCGAGACCCAGGCCAAGGGCACCGCCAACGAGGCGAGGGGTACCGTCGAGAACCTGTACGGACAGGCCAAGGACGCGGTGCGGGACGTCGCCGACCAGGCGGGTGGCATGGCAAAGGAC
>NZ_JAKSYA010000098.1:0-59400 GCF_022829485.1 Methylobacterium sp. J-059 | reverse complement strand
CTGATCGAGGTACAGGCCGCCATCAAACGCTTCATCGCCGAGAGCAACGGCAATCCGAAGCCGTTCGTCTGGACCGCCGACCCGGATCGCATCATCCAGGCCGCAAAGCGCGGGCACCAAGTGTTAGACTCGTACCACTAGAACCGCATCGTACCCGGCCTTCCCGGACTCAGTGCCGGCGATGGCGTCAAGCATGGCCGCCGACGCGACGCTGTTCTGCGGGTTTGAGTTAGCAGAGCCGCCACCAGCGCCGACTTCGCCACGAAGCGATCGAATATGTCCCCGCAGGCCTCGATTGATCTGCGAGCCGGTATTGGCCGGGTTTTGCGGATCGTCGGCATCGTAGCCCGCGTGTCCGTTTCGCTTGAGCCAGGAATTCCAGCCGGACGCCTGAACTTCGCCCTTCATTGCCGACAGCGAATACGTTCCGTTACCGTCGAGCGAAGTTTTCTTGATCAGATCGCGTGCTAGCTTGTCTTGTTGGTCTCGCAGGGCCTTGGTGTTTTGGTCGATGCTGTCCTTCAGCTTGTCGGTACGCGAGGGGGGATCAACCCAAGCACGCGGTTTGTCGTCGGACGCCTTGTCGTCGGTAGCTTCCTTTTTCGGACCGTACACCCTGTCAGCAAGGCCAGGATCGAGGAATTCCAGAACTCCCCGTCCGATGCCATTGGAAGCGTCCGAACCTTTGAGAATGCCGAACTTCTGCGCAATTTCAGCAAGGAAGCCGACGCCCATAAGCCGGCCGGCGAGAGCAAAGGCACCCGATCCGAGAGCGGCAGCACCAGCCGTACCAGGGGCGACGGGAGCAGCACCAGCGCCAACGGCACCAACGAGGCCGGCAGCCTTCATGATCCTCCACGCACCAAGCGCGGCTGTGGCGAGACCGGCCAGAGCCACGCCAATCCCTGTGATGATGGAGATCGCAGGGCCACAGACGATGAGGGCCGCCGAGAGCGCAATGAACGATCCAGCCCATTTGCCAAGCTCTGCCGCCGATGCGTTAGAACCGAGAAGACCGTGGCGACAGAACGGATCGCACCGGCGATTGCTGAGACGCCCTCGGTCAAACCTTTGGCAAAGTCTCTGATTTTCGGACCAAGATTGCCTAGATCGCCGCCAAAGATGTTTTGCAGCAATTCTTTCCAAGTCTTGACGCCCAGCGCATCCTCTATCCCATCCATGAACGAAGTGACATAGGACGTGATCTTGTCGTAATCGAACTTAGAGTTTAGGCGAAGGAAGTAGTCATTGATACTATCCAGGATATCCTCGAAGCCCCCACCGAAGGCAGACCAAAAACGACCGAAGATTGATTGCGTTGAGTTCCACTCTCCCTGAAGTGAAGCGTTCTTCTGTGCTGAAGCTTCGTCTAGGAAGTTGGCATTCTTCTTGTCGTGAATGGCGCTGTAGGTCGATTTGAGACCATCGAGACCATTCACGATTTGCAAGTCTTCGTCGGACCATTGATTTCCCGACAGGGCGCCGGCAATCGTTGTGCGGGTCTGAGCGTCGGCGGCCTTCAAGCCTTCCAGCACACGAAAGATTGTGCCGGTACTGTCGAACTGAAACTCTTTAGCCATGCTCTTCGCATTGCCGAAGCCGAGCTTTGATGCAGCGAAGTTGAGTTCTTGTGTTTCTTTCTTTCCCAAGAATTTGTTTGAACCGGAAGAGAGTTGTTTACCGAGTGTCGCGATGAACGTTCCAGCCTTGCCGGGTTGGATACCAACGGATTGGCCGCCGGAGACGAAGGCGGCCAAGTCTTCGGGTGACATGTTACCCATCGACAACACACCAAACCCACGCTTCATCCCTTCCACGATCTCAGGCGCTTGCGTCGGGTCTTCCCGTGCGGCCACTGCGATGGCGTTCAGCGCAGACTTGAGCTTGGCGGGTGTGGACGATGCGCCGTAGTTTCTGTCGATCAGACCTGCGAGCTTCGTCGTTTGCTTGAGATCGAGTTCCAAGGCCGACGTGGCGGCCATGATGCTTTTCGTGTTCTCGACAGGCCCCTTCAGACCGGCCTTCAAGACCTCACCGTACGCTTCGATCCCGCTAGCGACGGACAGGCCGTTTTTGATCGACTCATTATCGAGCCAACCGCTACGGGCCGCTTTGATTGATTCCCGGCTTTGTCCCGAAAAGATGCGCAGATTGGTTTCGGCCGTGTCCGTCTCCATACGGGTGCTGATGCCGCGACGAATGGCAAGACCGGCTCCGGCTGTTGCCACGGCAGACATCGCGCCAGCACCGCGAACGGCCCGGCCGACACCCTCGCGTACATCACCAGCACCCTGGCGGATGTTGCCAAGGCCACGGCTCCGGGATGCCTCTCTGTCTTGGCGCTCCCGGTCGTGTCGACGGTCTTCGGAGGCCTGGACTCGTGCGTTCTCACGGATCGAGCGGGCGGCATCACGGCTGGTAGCGCGTTCCTCGGAAGCGCGTTGTCGAGCCATCCGGGCGATGAAGGCTTGCTCCTTGGTGAAGGCTTTCTCCCGGTTGGATCGGTTGCGCTCTACATCGCGGGCAGCCTGAGCCTCTTCCTTGGCTCTCTGGCGTGCGAGGCGGCCGACGACATCGAACTGACGACGAAGCGCGGACTCTTTGGCGCGTTGTTCCCGGCCAATGGCGGCGACGACTTGCGACTCTTCCCTGCGGCGTTGGGTGCGCATCCGCTCCTGAAACGCGAAGCGCTGGCGTAACGCGCGTTCCTTCTCTCGGGCTTCGGCCTTGATCGCACGGGCGACGGCGGCTGCATCACGGTCCGGCCGTGACGACGTGGAGCCGGTGGAGCTTCCTTTGCCAGAATTGGACGATGACACGGCTCCGCTGGCGGCCTGTCGAGCGAGCGCGGTGATTGATTTGAGCTTTGTTTCGAGCTTGGAAATCGACGCCGTGAGTTGGCTGACGACTTCCTCGCCCGTAGCCTGTACATCGAGGCCGATCTTGAGTTCTAGGTTCTCGGTCATGGTTCTATAGTAAAGTAAATCCGAGATGAATCTTTGATACACCCGGGATTGATTTGGAAAAAGGCGAAAGGTTCTAAGCGGTAAAGGCGAGCGGATTTTTGAATAGAGTATATGTTGGTCGTCTCACCCCATCCCCTACTACTCACAAAAAACGTCGCCCTATAAATTCTGGCACGCATCTTGCCCGGACGTGGGTTTTGATCTCAGTCCGACATGGGGGTGCATCGATTTCGCGTCGCAATGCGCTGGGATGCTTGGAAGAAACCTTCCAGACAGGCAAAACAGCGCTTGCCTAACAACTCCAAACGCACGTATGATCTTGTTATCAGGAGCGGTCGTGAGCGTCCGAGTCGTCATGAGCAGCACCAGCAACACCCTTCGCCCGCTCATCGCCTACGTACGGGTCTCGACGGACCGTCAGGGCAAAAGCGGCTTGGGGCTTGAAGCTCAGCGTTCGGCCATCGAGGCGTTCGCCACGGCCAACGGCTATGAGATTGTCCGCGAGTTTCAGGAGGTAGAGACGGCCAAGGGCGCGGACGCACTGGACCGTCGCCCGCAACTCGCCGCTGCCCTCGCTCAAGCCCGCAAGCTGAAGTGTGCAGTCGTGGTGTCCAAGCTGGACCGACTGTCGCGCGACGTGGCCTTCGTCGCCGGCCTCATGGCTCAACGCGTGCCGTTCATCGTCACTGAGCTAGGCCCCGACGCCGATCCGTTCATGTTGCACGTCTATGCGGCATTGGCCGAAAAGGAACGGGCAATGATCTCGGCCCGCACCAAGGCAGCGCTTCAGGCGAAGAAAGCCCAAGGTGCCCTGCTAGGAAACCGGACGAACCTGTCGGATGCCTCCGCCAAGGGCGCGGCCTCGAACAAGGTGGGTGCGGATCAGTTCGCGTCCAACGTTATCCCGGTGATCGAGGCCATCCGGCGCCAGGGCATCACGTCGTTGGAGAACATCGCGGCTGAGTTGAACGCTAGGAACGTCCAAACGGCGCGCGGCGGCACCTGGGCGGCGATGCAAGTATCCCGCATTTTGAAGCGGGCGGCTTGAACCGGGATCACCGGGGGACCATCTGAAGTAGAGGGCGTCGGCCGGCACCCTCCTAGGCAGCATCCGACCGACGCAAGCTCCCGTCCATGAGGATTGGGGGCTTTTCTTTTGCCTAAACGATTGTAAGGGAAATACAATTAGGCTTTTTGGGTTGTAGTGAGGATCGAGCCGGCTGATTGTTACGCTATCCCGAGCCGTAACGGATCATCGTTGGATCACAGATCCTAGATGTGATCATGTAATTCGATGAGGTCGTGGCGATGTATCGTCCTACCCCGTATTACTGGTAAAGAGTCTTTTTTTGCCATGAGATTGTGAGGCTGAAGCTGATCGGCGGCCTCGCTAACCGAACACCGACCACCATGGCATTGCTTCGATCACCCGCGCTAACACCTAGTCGTCCTCAACCACGCCATCATCACCAGCGGCGTAAATCTCGGCGGGAGTCGGCTTCCTGCGGTGCTTCGGCGCGTGCGGCACCGGAACCGGGGAAGATACGCCATGGACGGGATCGGCGGCGACAGGCGTCTCGACGGCGGCGAGCAAGGCCTGAACGACAGCGGGATCGATCACAACGTTGGCAGGCAGCTTTTCCAGGGCAGTGACGATCCTGCCGGCGAAATCGACGGCGACCAAGCCCTCACCGCAGGCCGGGCAGCTACATCTTGCGGACGCACGGGCGGCCTCGGCAGCGGCAACGGCGGCACGGCTGGCAGCTTCGTTGGAGGCGTAGAGCGAAGCACGGGCGGCACGGGCCTCGACACGCCCATCTGCATCGTAGTCGGTGCGGTCGGCCTTGGCGCGGCGTTCCTTCCAGCCACGGCTAAGGTTGGGAGCGAAGTTGTTCATCGGATTTCCAAATTAATTCCAGCCTTTAGGGCGTATTCACGGGCAAGTTCCGGGTTCTCACGGAACAGGATCATCGCGTCAGATAGATTTTGAGTTTTCGCCAGAAACGGATTAACCAGTCTCACGTTTCTGGTTTCAGCCATGTGTACATCGGGATCGGTTCGCTCGATTTCGTCTAAAACTTCATTGACGCTCATGTAGGCCCCATCAGCCTTGCCAATACGGTAAGATCCGTGTTCGTCCACGGCTACAATCTGACCGTTTTCGTTCGTGGTGATACGCGGCACGACCATGGCTTCGACGGCGGCCGGGTCGGCAAAAGAGCGCTTCGCAACGGCGGATCGGACGGCTTCTGAGCGTCGGGAGGCGGCGAGTTCGGCCTTAGCCTCCGCGAGCTCTCGCTTAAGGGCGGCGATGTCAGGGTTGGTCACTGAGCTTGATCCTTGGCGGACGACTTAACGTAAAGGCGATTGAGGTATTCGAGGATGACGCTCCGGGCGAACTGCGATGCGGCAAGACCCTTCACCTTGGATATAGCTTTCAGATCCTCGTATTGTTCTGCTGGCATGAGCAGGCGTACTTCGACCGGCGGTGACATGGCGTTCATGTTCCTGCGTGTCATCGGGACACCTCCCGGAGAACGTTGTGCGGCTTTGTCACCGTGGCGATAAGCTGAGAACGGATATGCGCGGCGAGCGGTAGGTTATGTGCTTCAGCCTGAGCGCGTAGTGCATCTATCAGCGCTGAAGGCAGCCTGATGTTAAACGGTTCCATGTTTGGGAATACCCTAGAGAAATACGTCGAAAACCCGCTTATCGAGTGATAGCAGGTTCGGCCGGATAAAAATGTGATATGGTAGTCCATCTGTACTACAGATTTGGCGTTCTGTCAACCTATCGTCCCAATCGCTTGTCATAGCTCGCTACGTTTGACCGTACCTATTATGCTCGTTCGATAGAAATGGCAATTTATAGAAAAAGATTATTGAAAACCAAAATATAACTCACAGATATATTTCAGTATGTCTCACGTATTCTATCGTAGAAATCTCGTCAAACGCGCGCTCCAACGATGCATTCTAGCAACACTCTCAAGTTGTGTGCAGAAAACCTTAGGCTACCTCTTTACTGATTCGATGGGGCGCCTCCATCATGCTTGCCAGTAGATTGATCGCTAAATTTCGATAGGATGTTAATCGTGACGGAAGAGGCGCTATCAGACATCGAAGAACTAAACAGCGTTTATGCTGATCTTACGGAAGGTAGGACCGCAAAACCGGTGACAATCAGAAATTTTCTTTGGTGGTTTGGGGCGCAGCGACGAACAGAGAATAATGTCCGATACATAAATGACCAGCTAGCTATGGTTGGGATTAGAACTATACCTGATTATCAGGGCGTCTGGGTCGAGACGCCTATAACGTTTGAGCTTATTGCTGACCATCAAGAAGATGAATCCGAGCTCGAAATCGTTGAGGTTGTGCCGTCACCGGGAATACCAGCTGAAGAGCAGGTTTTGGCATCCGACGCGCCAGCCGTTGATCCATCATACACCATCGGGGAAATCTCGTCGGCGAATAACGTTCCTGTAAAAGTCGCGCCGAATGCAACCTTAAGCGAGGCTACAACGCTTATGCTCTCAAGAAACTTTTCTCAGCTTCCGGTCATGACAAATGAGCGTGACGTCAAAGGAGTGATCAGCTGGGAGTCGATTGGATTAAGAACCTCAATGAACATGTCTGGCCCAGACGTTCAGAGTTACATGGAAAGTCCGCAGGAAATACCTGCATCCGCATCACTTTTTGCTGCTATCAATACAATTGTCGAACATAATTATGTTCTGATAAGGGCTCCGGATCGAAGAATAACGGGCATAGTTACAGCGACAGATATTGCCTTACAGTTTGAGGAGATCAGTACCCCATTCCTCTTGATCGCAGAAATTGAGAAGAACATACGTATTATAATCGATAAAAAACTTACAGTTGCGGATATTCGAGGGGCTTGCGCCGTAGAACATTTGCCAGAGAGTTTTGAAACTGCTGCGGACCTGACTTTTGGAAATTACGTCAGAATTTTCGAAAACACCGCCTGTTTTACGAAATTATGTCTTGGCCTCAACAAAGAAACATTCACAGCAGACCTGACCGAAATCAACGCCGTTAGAAATGACGTTATGCACTTTAATCCAGACCCGCTCACATCGCAGGATCTCAAGAGCTTGAGAAATATGGCTTCTTTATTAAATAAACTTCGCAGAATTGGTGTGTTCTAGTAGTATATCCGAATACAGATGATAAATCTTGATGATCGTGGTGACATCGAAACCAGCTTCGTCCGTATCGGCTTTTTTCACCGCTTGATCCGGGGTACAGTACCGGGGTACATTTGGGCAACGGTCGATCGCTAAGTCATTGAGTTCATTGAGTCTCGGCCCCGATTTGGCGAGTCCTTTCCTGGGCACCAATCCTAAACAGCCGTTAAGATCGAACAGCGTTTAGGTTCGCATCCCGTACCCGGAGACCCGGGGCGGGATTTTTGCGTTTCAGCACCCCTGCGCGCTGGGATCGGGCCGCGCGATCTCCGGTGTCGTCGGCACGGGGCGCGGCCGTCT
This sequence comes from Methylobacterium sp. J-059, assembly GCF_022829485.1. Classification (NCBI taxonomy): domain Bacteria; kingdom Pseudomonadati; phylum Pseudomonadota; class Alphaproteobacteria; order Hyphomicrobiales; family Methylobacteriaceae; genus Methylobacterium; species Methylobacterium sp. J-059. The sequence continues at coordinate 51,924 of NZ_JAKSYA010000098.1, read as the reverse complement.
CACTTGCCCTTCGGCTTGGCGCGAAACACCACCGGGATCGTGAAGGTCAGCCCCTCGTCCGCGACGAGCGGCGGTGGCGGCGGAACCGGATCGGATCGGTGCATCATCGTCAGGGCGGCCTGATCGAGCGCGCCGTCGCCGGACCCCTTCAGCACCGTCGCCGAGACCACGTGGCCGACGCGGTCGAGGAGGAAGCTCACGAGCACCTCGCCGGTCGGATGCGTGGCGCCGCCCGGGTAGCGCTTGTGCCGGTCGAGATGGGCCATGAGCTGCTTCTGCCACGTGGTGCGGACGCGGCGGGCGCTCTCGCCGGTGCCGAGGACGGGCGCGGTCGCGATCGCAGCCTCCTTGACCGTCTCGGAGGTCGGCGCGGCGGCGGCCTCGGACGCGACCGACTCCGCCGACGGGCGGGTCTCGGCGACCTTGACCTTGCTCTCGTCCTCCTGCGGCTTGAGGGTCGCCTCCGGCGAGACGATCCGGTCGGAATCCTCCGTCTCGGTCGGCACGGCCTTCGGCAGCTCGGTCGGGTCGTCGACGGCCTTCTGCTGGACGACGGCCGGCGAGGCGGCCGCGTCGTCGGCTTCCGGCCCGGGCGGCAGGTCCGAGGGCTCGCGCCGCGGCGCCGTCATCTCCAGGCCGACCTCCAAGGCGGCGGCGCCGAGGTCGTCGGCCTCGTCTGGCTCCGCGGAGCCGAGCGCGAGCAGGCCGCCGCCGGCATGCAGCGCGAGCACGAACGCGCCCGCGGCCAACCAGAGCGGCCAGCCGAGGCGCGCCGTGCCGGAAGCCCCGAGGGCGTGTGCTCTGCCGATCCTGCCCCTCATGGCGCCCGTGGCGCCGGCCCCGACCCCGACGCATCCGCGGGCGGACCTTCGAGCGCGACGAGCGCGACCTTGAGGTAGCCGCCGGCGCGGAGAATCTCGAGGACGTCCATCATCTCGCCGTAGGGGACCGCGCGGTCCGCGCGCAGGAAGATGCGCCGTTCCCGGCTCGGATCGGCCTGCGCGTCGAGGGCCTGCGCGAGGTCCACGCGCCGCACCGGCGTCTCGCCGATCGCGACCGCGAGGTCGGCCTTGATCGTCACGTAGGTCGGCTTGTCCGGTCGCTTCTGCGGAACCGCGCTGGAGGAGGGGAGGTCGATCGGCAGGTCGACCGTCGAGAGCGGTGCCGCGATCATGAAGATGATCAGCAGCACGAGCATCACGTCGATGAACGGCGTCACGTTGATCTCGTGCGCCTCGCCGAACTCGTCGCCGTCCTCGTCGCCACCGAGTGAGATCGCCATGGTTCAGGGCCCCCCGCTCACTCGGCCGCCTGCGCCAGCGGCGCATGGCGCCCGACCTCGCCGCGCTCGAGTTCGCGCGACAGCAGCCGCATCGCCGTGCCGGAGCCGCGCTGGACCAGGTCGCCGTAGCTCCGGGTCGCCCGGGCGAAGTGGTTGTAGATGATCACCGCAGGGATCGCGGCGGCGAGGCCGATGGCGGTGGCCAGCAGCGCCTCCGCGATGCCGGGCGCGACCACCGCGAGGTTCGTGGTCTGCGCCCGCGAGATCCCGATGAAGCTGTTCATGATGCCCCAGACGGTGCCGAACAGGCCGACGAAGGGCGAGATCGCGCCGATCGTGGCGAGCGCGCCCATGCCGCGGCGGGCGAGGCGGCCTTCCGCCTTCACCAGCTCGGAGCAGCGCGAGACCGCCCGCTCCTTGATGCCCTCCGCATGGCCCTTGGAGATCCGCACCTCGTTCGCGACCGTGCCGACGAGGCGGTCGAGGATCGTGCCGCCCCCGCCGAGCGCCCGCTCGGCCTCGGCCAGCGACCCGGTCTCGGCGACGCGGCCGAGCGCCCGCAAGAGGCTTCGGCGGGCGAGGCCGAGCTCGATCGTCTTCGCCACGAGGATCGTCCAGGTGACGACCGAGGCGAGCGCCAGCCCGCTCATCACCACCTTCACCAGGATGTCGGCGTTCAGGAACATCGACCACGGCGACAGCTCGTGGCCGCCGGGGGCCGAGGCGGAAATCGCCCTTCGCGGGCCCGGCTCCGGCGCCGGCGGCGCTTCGGCAGCCAGCGGCGCACGGGCAGGGCCGCCGACCTCGACCTCGGTCGGCCGCGCGGGCTTCGCCGGCGCGGGTGCGGCCGGCGCGGCGATCGCCGGCGGCGGGACGGCGCCCGTCTGCTGCGCCTGCGCCGGCGCCAGCCAGAGCAGGGGGGCGAGGGCGATCGCGCGGATCGCGGATCGCCGGCGGGGTCGATGATCGGTCATGTCTCGGCCCAGGTCCGGATCAGGTTGTGGTAGATGCCCGTGAGCCGCACCACCTCGGCGTGGTCGCGGCCCAGCTCCCCGACGAGCCCCTGAATGGAGGTGTCGAGGTCGTAGATCAGGCTGCGCGCCTGCGGGCTGCGGATCATGCTCTGCAGCCAGAAGAACGAGGCGACCCGCGTGCCCCGCGTCACCGGCGTGACCATGTGGAGGCTCGATGCCGGGTAGAGCACGAGGTCGCCCGCCGGCAGCTTCACCTCCTGCGAGCCGTAGTAATCCTCCGCGATGAGCTCGCCGCCGTCGTAGGTGTCAGGCTCGGCGAGGAAGAGCGTGACCGAGAGATCGGTGCGGATGCGCAGGCCCGTCATCGGGTCGCCGCGCACGGCGTTGTCGACGTGCACGCCGAAATGGTGCCCCTCGCCGTAGCGGTTGAACAGCGGCGGGAAGATGTGCAGCGGAATCGCGGCCGAGACGAAGAGCGGGTTGGCCAGGAGCGCGCCGACGATGCGCTCGCCGAGGCGCCGCGCGACCGCGCCGTTGGGCGGCAGCTGCTCGTTGCGCTTGACCAGGGCGGACTGCGAGCCGGCCGTGGACCGGCCGTCCTCCCACTCCGCCGCGTCCATGATCGCGCGGAACTCCGCGACCTCGGCCTTGCTCAGCACCTCGGGAATGCAGACCAGCATCGCTCAGAACCGCGTCTGCGCGATCAGCGAGATGGTGCGGCCGGGCTGAAGCTGCGTGAACGGCACGTTGCTCTGGTACAGCGCGTCGTAGATGCGCCGGTCCGTGAGGTTGGCGCCGTAGAGCTTCACCGTCAGGTTCTCGTTCACCTTCGCCTCGAGGAAGGCGTCGAAGCGCCAGTACGAGGGCAGGACGTTGGCGTTGGCCGCCAGCGTGCCGCCGGCCACCCGCGAGTTGTTGACCACCTGCGCGCCGACCTCGAACATCGGGGACAGCTGGTACTTCGCCAGCATGCTGAAGGAGCGGTTGGCGATGTTGGCCAGCCGGCTGCCGACGTTCTGCGGGATCGCGGACTGCGTCACCCGCGTGTCCATGATGACGTAGCCGCCGAACAGGCTGAGCCGGTCGCTGACCCTGCCGGCCAGCTCGAGGTCGAGGCCGCGCACCCGGTACGCGCCGGTCGCCGAGATCACCGCGTTGGTGCCGCTGCCGATCGTCTCGCGCGCATTGTCCTTGACGGTGTTGAACAGGGCCGCGGTGGCGAGCAGGCGGCGGTCGAACAGCTCGGACTTGACCCCGATCTCGTCGGCCGTGTTCTGCTCCGGCGCCAGGATCTGGTTGCCGGCGAAGGCGGGATTGAGGCCGCCGTAGAGGGAGCTCGACGCGTCGAGCTCCGCGCCGACCGGGTTCGACGAGGTCGCGTGCGCGGCGTAGACGCTCACGGTCGAGGTCGGCTTCAGGGTCAGCCCGATGTTGTAGTTCAGGTTTCCGGAATGGGCCGACACCGAGCTGGTGTCGTTCGACGAGGTGATCGCGTAGTCGTCGAAGCGCACCCCGCCGTTGAGCAGCACGAGATCGCTGAAGTTCATCGTCTCGATCAGGTATCCGGCCTTCGTGTCGACCGGGATGACCGTCGGGTTGCCGGCCTTGGTCGGCCGGGTCGAGAACGGCAGCGTGTTGGGCGGGATGAGGATGTTGATGCCTCGAAGCGTCCCGTTGCCGCTGAAGTTGCCCGAGAACAATTCCGAGGTCAGGCCTGTATAGCCCTGGCGGCTCACCTCCTCGCGGCTGAACTCGGTGCCGAGGACCAGGGTGTGCTTGATCGGGCCGGTGTCGAAGCGGAAGGTCGCGTCGGAGATGTCGGCCGTGACGTCGACCGTCTGGTAGCGGCTCTGCGGGTTGAGGCTGAGCGTCGTGCCGTAGAGGTTGCGGTTGGCCGGGATCACCGGGGCCTCCGGCAGCGTGCCGACGTAGTCGAGCACCGAGTGCGCGGCCCGGAACCGGTTGCTGAGCGTGACCCATTCGGTCGGCGACCATTCCGCGGTCAGCGTCCCGGTATCCTGCTGGACGTGCTGGAAATCGCGGTTGATCAACCCGTAATAGGTGTCGCGCGGCACGATGCTTTCGGTGAAGGGCCGCCGCGACAGGGCGTTGAAGGGCACGCCGAAATCGGGCAGCCCGTTCAGGTCGGTGTGGACGTAGTTGGCGGTGAACTTCCAGTCGTCGGCCGGCTTCAGCGTCACGGCGAGCGCCGCGCCGTCGCGGTCGTCGGTCACGAACCGGCGCCCGGCGACGCCGGATTCCTGGTACAGGCCTCCGATGCGGACCGCGAGCGCCGGGCTGATCACCTGGTTGAAGTCGAGCGTGACGCGGCCGCGGCTGTCGCTGCCGACCTGGCTTTCGGTGTTGTAGAAGTCCCCTGCCGTGGTGGCCTGCTTGGTGACGACGTTCACCGCGCCGCCCGCCGTGCCGCGGCCGGCGAAGGACGAGGCCGGGCCGCGCAGGATCTCGACCTGCTCGGTGAAGAAGTTCTCGCGCACGCTGACCGACGGGTCGCGGATGCCGTCGATGAACACGTCGTTGCGCGCATCGAAGCCGCGGATGAAGAAGCGGTCGCCGAAGGCGTTGCCGCCCTCGCCGGAACCGAGCGTCACGCCGGCGGTGGTCCGCAGGATGTCGCGGAAGCTGGTCGCGTTCTTGTCGTCGATCACCTCCCGCGTGACGACGGTGATCGACTTCGGCGTGTCGAGGATCGGCTGCGTGAAGCGGTTCGAGGACAGGCGGTCGGCCTTGTAGGGCGCGGCCGGGTCCGCATACGGATTGCCGCTGATGTCGCCCCGGGCCAGGATCGGCAGGCCGGCGCCGGTCGCGGCGGCGCCGATTGCGGGCGCCGCGACCGGAGGTGCCGCCACACGACGGGCCCGCACCGCACGGCGCAGGGCCGTGCGTGCCTTGACCTGGGTCGGGCCGGGCTTCGGAGCGGGCGGGCGCTGCCGCGTGATCGGGGCGTCGATGTTCAGGGGCGGCAGGGCGGATGCAGGCCCCTGCTGCGCCTCGGCGCTGCCGACCGAGCCGACCGCGACGGCGCAGGCGACGCCGATGACGCCCTTCTGCTCCTTGAGCGTCGCGTAACGCCCATCGGCAGCAGGACGCAGCGACTTTGGAATACGAGATGAGCTCTGCACGATCTTCCGACCCCCCGGCACCCGCAGCGCCAGTCGTCGGGCGATGCGATGGCCTCAAAGGGCTCGGGAAAGATCTTCCGTCAACGAACGAATGTTGGAACAGAACCAAACTATGGCTGATTTCCGAGGCCGAACGACGATCATCGGCCCGATCGGAGATCGGAACTATTCCAGGTTGACGGATGGGATGCCGACGAGTTCCCCGGAATGACTATTCCCGGCAGGCCGTTGGGTCCGATTTCTGAATTGGAATAGGTCCAAGGCATCGCTAAGACCTTTTCGTCCCGCCCCGCGTGTTGCTGGGGAGACACAATTCACACCGATCGCGTCGCGGCTCGGATTAAAGCGCGCCCATCGCGGGCGCCGCCGCGTCCGGCGGGCGTCGACGCGGCGCGGTCCGTCCTGCCTGCGCCGGTGATTCCGGATCGCAGGACCCGTTCAATCCTGGCTCGGCGGCTTCATCAGCGAGAACAGCTCGTCGATCGCGTGGAGCGCGGTCGCTCGCACGTGGCCCTCGTCCTCCGCCCCGGTGATCCGGATGCCGCTCACCACGGCGCGGATCTCGTCGCGAAAATCCGAGAGGAAGCCGACCGGGTAGCGGTTCTCGCTCGCCATCCGGGCGATGACGCCGGTGAGCAGGATCTGCAGCCCGAGAACCCGGCCGTTGAGTTCGTCCATCGTCGTCCCCCGTCCCAGGCACGCGCTGCGCCATCCGGGCGCCGGATCGCCGAGCGATCCATCCGGACGGTCGCGAATGCGACGTGCACGGTCCGACCTATCCCAAAAGCGGGACGCCTCTGGAAGCGGCATCGTCACGTGGGTGCGGACGTGCGGACCGTCCGGCATCGTGGGCATGACGCCAGCTACCGCTTCGACGACCGACGCCGCGGACGGGGTCGAGAGCACGGGCCGTGGCGCGCAGCCGCATCGGCGCCTAGGGGCGCTCCGTGTGCGCGTCAGCCGATAACCGCTCGCCCTTTCGAACGGCGTGCCGGCGACGATGCGGTGGCGGCGCAGGGCGCGTGGCATGGCGAGGCGTTCGCGATTGCGACGAGCCGTGAGAGGCGCGGTCGCCCCCGCTGGGTCGTGGAGCGGACCCATGCCGGGTTCGACCGCTTCCGTCGCCTGCCCGTCCGCTACAAGCGACGCGCCGACATCCACGACGCCTTCACTGCCCTCGCCGCAAGCCTCATGACCCGCAACCAGATCTGACGGGTCTGTTAGGCGCTTCAAGATCGGCATAATTTCTTATGTAAAGATCGAAGCAGATATACGGTCTTATTGCCTTCGTTCTGTGGATATTTTCAGTATTAACTCGATGTAAGGACTGCGCGCCGGCGCAACGGGCGCGAGCCGCAAAAGTACGATCTGCGAAGAATCGAGCAAGGCTGTTAACGGCTTGTTCGAACCTCGGAAAATAAACCTGACGGCATCGCGCGCCGGATCTGCGATCGGCGGACGCGCGCATATCGGGGGGCGAAGCATGGCCGAGCAGACCACGGGCATCTGGTATTTTGGCAATCCGGTGATCGACAGCCTGAACGTCGGGCGAGCCTGGATCGGATCGGACCTGACCTACAGTTTCGCCTACAGCGACATCAACGGCAACGGCGTCCCGGACATGGACGAGGGCGACTGGAAGCCATTCTATCGCGAGATCATCGCAAATATCGAAAGCTTCACCGCCTTGCGCTTCACCGAGGTCGCATGGGACGGCAATCTGAGCTTCAGGCTCGAGGAAGGCGGCGGCGGCGAATCGGTGCTGCCGTGGGTGGGCGTGACCAGCGCCGACAGCGTCATCGGCATCAACGCCAATGTGGCCGGATCGGCCGCGGCGGTGCGGCTGGGCACCTACTCGGAAACATGGTTCCACGAGACCGGCCATGCCCTGGGCCTCAAGCACACTCACGACCTCGATTTCGGAAATGTCTTGGATGGCGCGACCTGGGCGGGCGATCCCGGCAGGCATCAGCTGAATTCTCAGCTGTACTCTGTGATGACCTACACCTCGCCATTCCTGGGCGAGGACAACCCGTTCACGCCCTGGGTCGATTACGGAACGCCGCTCAACGCTCAGCCCGGCTCTTATGCCGCGATCGACATCGCCGCGCTGCAGGCCATGTACGGCCGGTCCGAAAACGCCACCGGCGACACCGTCTATCGCTTCGGCGACGACGTCGACTTCAACCACGGATATACGACGATCTGGGATACCGGCGGCATCGACTCGATCGCGTACGTCGGCGACGTCCGTTCCAAGATCGATCTGCGCGCCGCGACGCTGAAGGAGGAGATCGGCGGCGGCGGCTGGGTGAGCACGTCCGAGACGTTCACCGGCGGCTTCACCATCGCCAACGGCGTCACGATCGAGAATGCGGTCGGCGGCCACGCGGCCGACATCCTGATCGGCAACGATATCGCCAACCGGCTCGATGGCGGCGCCGGCGACGACAAGCTGACCGGCAATGGCGGCGACGACGCGCTCGTCGGCGGCACGGGCTTCGACACGGCGGTGTACGCGGGCAACCGCGCGGATTACACCGTGATCTGGAATCCCGCCGCGTTGAACGCCGGCTTCTCGATCCGCGGCGCGGCGACCGGCACGGATACGCTCAACGGCATCGAGATGCTGTCGTTCGACGACGGCACGATCGCGGTCGCCGACCTGATGGCTGCGTTGCGCGCGCGCGGAGGCGTCGGGCAGCAGGAAACCGTCATTCCGGCCGTGCTGGCCGCCGACATCCACGGCGCCTTCACCGCCACCGCCCAGGCCCGGTTCGACGATCCCGCCGGCGGCACGTGGCAGCGCGTGTTCGACTTCGGCAACGGCCCCGGGCAGGACAACGTGTTCCTGGGCCAGCGCGCCGACAGCACCGACATGATGTTCGCGATCTGGCGCGACGGCCGGCCCTACAGCATCACCGCCGCGAACGCGATCGTTGCGGGCGAGACGGCGACGTGGAAGGTCGCGGTCGACGACGGCGGCACGATGCTCCTGTCGAAGAACGGCACGCTGGTGGCGCAGGGTCAAGGTGTCGTCCCCGCCGACGTCGCGCGCGCCAGCGAACTGGTCGGCAAATCCAACTGGGGCTGGGACACGCCGCTGATCGGCAAGGTGCTCGACGTCACCGTGGCCCAGAATCCGGCGGACATCCATGGCGCCTTCGTGGCGGACGTCGTCGCCCGGTTCGACGATCCGGCCGGCGGCGCGTGGCAGCGCGTGTTCGACTTCGGCAACGGCCCCGAGCGGGACAACGTGTTCCTGGGCCAGCGCGCCGACAGCACCGACATGGTGTTCTCGATCTGGCGCGACGGCGAGGATCACAGGATCACCGCCAAGGACGCGATCGTCGCCGGGCAGGACGCGCACTGGACGACGAGCGTCGACGAGACCGGCGTGATGAAGCTCTATAAGGACGGCGTCCTGCTCGCCGAAGGGCACGGGGTCGTTCCCGCCGATGTCGTGCGCACCAGCGAGTTGGTCGGCAAGTCCAACTGGGCGAGTGATGCGCCGCTGCTCGGCAGTGCCGGCAAGGTCGACGTCCATGCCTACAGCGAACTGAATCATGCCGAAGGCGCTTTCTCGGTCAGCGCCGAGGCGCGCTTCGATGATCTCGGACACGGCTGGTACCAGCGGATCTTCGACACCGGCAGCGGCGCGGACACGAACAACATCTGGATGGGCCAGGTCGGGAACGGCGCCGACATGGCGTTCGAGATCATCGAGGACGGCATCAAGCACCGGCTGGTCGCCAAGCATGCGATCACCCAGAGCGAAACCGCGCTGTGGCAGGCGAGCGTCGACGAGGGCGGCGTCATGCGCATCTACAAGGACGGCGTGCTGCTCACGCAGGGCGAGGGCGCGGTGCCGTCGGACGTGGTGCGGGGCTACAGCCTGATCGGCGCGTCCAACTATGCCAGCGATACCCCTTTGGTCGGCAGCGTGAACCATCTCGAGGTCCAGGCCCACAACGCAATTCCCGAGATCCACGGCGCGTTCGACGCCTACGCGACCGTACGCTTCGACGACCTCGATGCGGGCGGCTTCCAGCGCGTGTTCGACACCGGCAACGGCGCGGGGACGGACAACATCTGGCTGGGGCAGGTCGGGCAGTCCGACACCATGGCGTTCGAGATCTTCGACAAGGGCGTCGCACACCGGATCGCCGCCGCGGACGCGATCGTCGAGGGAGAGACGGCGACCTGGCACGCCGGCGTGGACAGCCACGGCCTGATGCAACTGTTCAAGAACGGTACGCTGCTGGCACAGGGGCAGGGCGAGGTGCCGGACGACGTGGCTCGCGCCAGCGATCTCGTCGGCGCCTCGAACTGGGCGAACGACGCCCATCTGAAGGGAATCGTCCACGACCTGTTCTTCGTCTGACGCCGCGACCGAGGAGCCCTCGTTCCGAACCCGCGCGCATCCGATCTCGATCGGATGGGCGCGTATCGCATGCGTCCCGCTCGTTCCGTGCCGATGCGGAGGTGCAGGTGGATCCCATCCCTTCGATCGCCCGGATTCGAAGGATGTGCATCGCGGCGCACGTGACGATGGCGGGGCGTGCGAGCGGCATTCGGCGGCTTGGTACCGTCGGCCCGTTGTCGATTCTCCGGCGCAGGCGTTCGGTCGCCGGGCAACGCGAGCGGCCCCGGACGGCATTGTCGTGCCTCCGCCGTGGCTCGATCACGACGTCGGCAGGCAGGATCGCGCTCGACCCGTCACACGCCGCCCGCGCGCGCGAACTGTGGCCGGGTCGCAGGGGGGCCGACGTGGCGAGGCGGTCTCAACGCGATGCACCGCGCTCAGAGGTTGACGACCTCGAGCTTGGGGCGCGGCGCGTCCCAGCGCACGGGCCGATGCTCGCGCGTGACCGGCATCAGGGCCGACAGCTCGACCGCGATCACCTCGGCCATTCTCTGCACGAGGTCGCTTCCGGTGGCCGAGCCGTCGTCGCAGCGGGCCTGCAGGCGCGCGAGATCGATCTGGTCGAACGCGTCGAACAGGGCGAGGCCGCCGTCGCGCCAGTCCTGATGCCGGTCGATCGCCGCGCACAGGGCCTTGATCATGCGGGCATTCAGCATCCCGGGCTTGTTGTTGCCGGTCTCGATCACGCATTGCAGGGCGGTGATGACGGTGTTCTGGCCGTGCCGCTTGATGCATTGCTTGATCGCGCCGACCGCCATGGTCTGGCCGGCGGCCTGCTTGCTGATCGGCAGCGGATAGCGGAGCAGCGTGGCGTCCGCCCGGGCGCAGACGTCGGCGACCTGGACGGCCCAGGTCTCGCCGGCGACCAGGGCGGCGGCGTGGACCGCGACGCGGGCGATCGGCGTGGTGACGCAGTTGATCGCCTTGAACGCCGCCGCCTGCTGCTCACGCGCGGCGATCACGATCTGGCAGGGCACCTCGTCGTACCCGACGAGCAGCGCCGCCGTGGTGCGATGCTGCCCGTCGATGATCGCGAAGCGGCCGCCTTCGACGGGGGAGACGACCACGGGGGTGAAGCAGCACCACGAGAACATGCTGGCAATGCGTTCGACGTTCCTGCGACCCACACCGATGATCGGGCGCTGGTAGCTCGGGTCGATCGTCAGCGCGCTGATCTTCAACCATTGCAGCATCGGCGCCACCCCGGCGTCGACGTGACTGGGACGCGTGAACCCATCGGTAGAGATCGTATGCATGGCCTGCCCTCGAACGAATTCTCGCCTGTCGCGATCGATATCCCGGCTCCTGCCGGCTGCGATGTTTCCCTCGATCGTGTCCTGCAGCGGATCCGCGATGCTGATTTCAGGCGACGAAGTGACCAGTCGGTTCTGATCGCGCTTCGAAGCCCGTCCACGACCCGGATCGAGCATTTTGCCGTTTATTGATTTCTGCCAAATTGTATTTGACGAAAAACTGTATCCATTAGGAGAAAATGTCAATGTTAACCTATATTAAACCAGACGTTGCGTTTGGGGCGGCCTTATAGTGGATTTTTGCCAGTTTCCAGGACACCTGCTGCGGATGGTCCGGTGCCTCGGATGGGGCCGAGATGCCATCGTCGTCCGTCGATGATGTTCGGATTTTTGTGCTGGACGATCGCCCGATGGCTGCAAACAGCGCTGCCGAATTGCTGAGATCGTCATCGTCCGTGCGGGATTTTGATTTAATATCCATTGGAGCATCATATATTAGATTACATAAATTAGAAATTTGATTGATATCTTCTTTCTAGGCTGTGATATGCATGCGATAGCTCAGAGAAAGTGAGCGTAGAATGGGATTTCGGCCGGGATATTCAGCATTCGTAGTCGATGTTATGAAGCCGGATGAGGCGGAGTGGAGCTTTGTCCCTCTCCTCGACACGCTTCCCGGGAGGCTCACTGGCAACGACCAACGCCTGATTGGTCTTGAGAAACCCGACATCGAGTGCGCCGCGCTCGACGCGTCATCGGTTTACTGTTTTGAGGCGCGATTTAGCGTTTTGCACAGGATTCTTGCGTCGATCGGTCAGATCCTCGCCCCACAACTGGAGGTCGACGGCGACCGTCTGGCGCGGGGGAACCCCGCCATTCTGCCCGTCTCGCGTCGCGTGGGCGTTTCCTTCGCATTCGGCGAATGGGTCCGAGCCGCGTCCGATCTCGCGGGCAGGCTCGGAAACGCGGCCGAGCGTACTCCGGTGCGGGCGGACTCACCGACCGATCGATCGAGTACCGCCTCAGGCGTCGACACGACCGATCCAGTGCCCTGCCACGTCGTCATCGCGGACCGGGTGGCTGCGAGCGACAAGCCGGCGGATCCCAAGGGTATTGCGGGCCATGCCTGGCTCGCCCAACCCTTCGCGAGCCGTGCCGTCAGGCCCTTCGCCGCGATGGCCGGCCGGGAGCGGCGGCGCCATGGCTGAAGCGAAGCCCTGGCTGCCCGCGAGCGGGCGCTACCGCCTCGAGATCCTGTCGCGCGGCGCTCGCCTCTACCATCCGCAGGACCACCAGATTCGAGCCCTGGCCAAGCGCGGGCTGATCGAGCCCTTGCCGGAGGCCGACCCCGCCGGTGCCTGCCGCTGGACGATCACCGAGGCCGGGCTGGCCGCGCTGATGGGATTCGTGCCCGCAAGCAAGATGGGGCCGTCGGGCAACGGCTGATGCTCCGCGAGCTTCGGCATCGGGGAACGCCCGACTTAGCCGCCGGGCTCGACATCGAGCGTTCTCGCCGGACCCTCCAGGTCCTTGGCGACATCGTGGAGCACCTGCTCGACCAAAGGCGGCCACGGGACGTCGCAGGCCTGAAGCAGCCTCGCCGCATCGAGAAGCGCTTCGATCTGCGCCGGCAGGATCGGACCGCCCACCATCTGCGCATAGCGGACCCGAGCCGCGAGAGCCGACGACAGCCGTACGACTTCCGAGCGTTTGTCCATCTATGGCTCCGGGGATTCGATCTTGTCGTAGTTCATCAAAGCGATGCTTTCGAAATGGTCGTCTCAAGGATTGTTATTAAATATTTCACGACTAACATTAAGTTGGCTGTGAGATTTGATCAATAAATTGGTTTTTGATTTTTTATCCCCAGAGATCACAACTTGTAGCATCTTGGAGACGAGTAGGCAGTTAGGCTCAATAAATACATTTCGATATATCGATAAAGAGTAGCATCAAAATCATGAACTACCTTGCGCGCGCTGTGCGACGAAGCAACCGCGAATGTCACGCACCTCGCGTCCGCGCGTTGCGCTCCGAGCGCCTACGCAGATCCAATAGCAGGACAGGAGTTTCGCCACCGCCGCCGTGAAACGGAACCTAGACCGGCTCTGTCGAATGGTCGAGGACGAGGTTGGCGATTTCGAAGCGGTCGGGAAGGAACGCTGCAGGCTGCCGACGGCTCAGCGGACCTCAGCAGATGCGGCGCTGCAACGGCCCCGTGTCGGCGAGTTTCCCGCGCGTTCGCCCGGTTGCCGACCGTGGGTTCCCCCGGCCGATGCGAGAGACCACGACGACGGGCGAGATTTCGTTACGAAACGCGTGGCTTCCGGTGTTCGTCGACCGCGCCGTGACGAACGTCGTCGACCGAGTCGATGACAGGACCATCTGGGCGTCGTCGTGACGGGCGCATGGCCACCGCCCGGTGTTCGCATTGCTGTGTGGGAATGGCGCGCCCGAAAGGATTCGAACCTCTGACCCCCAGATTCGTAGTCTGGTGCTCTATCCAGCTGAGCTACGGGCGCCCTGCGGACCGGTCGGCGGTGGAGGCCTGTTCCGGTCGCGAGGGGGTGTCTAGAGGCTCGTTCCGCGCTTGGCAAGTGGGTATCGGCAAGTGGGTATCGGCGGGTGGGTTGGCGGAGCGGTCCCTTGCCGTCGCGCACGCGGCGCATCGATCCCATGGCTCGCGACGGCGCTCGCAACCGAGGCGTCGCTCGGGCCCGCGCATCGCCGAGCCCACCGTGCTGCCTTTGTGCCGTCTCCTGCGCATGGTATCCGAACGCGTCCGCGCGCCGGCTCGCGGCCGAGGTGGATACGGCAAAGCCGCCGCAGGCGGGCAGGGCGGCGTCCTGCCGGCGAGAGATGCTTTTTAGGGTACGAGATCCGAATGATTGCGGCGGCCGAGACGGAAGGCACCCTCGCGGGCTGGCGCTTTAGCGTCGCGCCGATGATGGACTGGACGGATCGCCATTGCCGGGCGTTCCATCGTGTGCTGTCGGCGCGGGCGCGGCTCTATACCGAGATGATCACCACCGGCGCGGTCATCCACGGCCCGCGGGAGCGGCTGCTCGGGTTCTCGCGCGCGGAGCATCCGGTGGCGGTGCAGCTCGGCGGCTCCGAGCCGGCCGACCTCGCCGAGGCCGCGCGGATCGCGGAGGGCTACGGCTACGACGAGATCAACCTGAACGTCGGCTGCCCGTCGGACCGGGTGCAGAACGGGCGCTTCGGCGCCTGCCTGATGCTGGAGCCGGAGCATGTCGGCGCCTGCGTCGCGGCGATGAAGGCGGCGGTGCGGGTGCCGGTGACGGTGAAGTGCCGGATCGGCGTGGACGAGCAGGACCCGGAGCCGGCGCTCGACACGCTCGCCCGCGCGGTCGTCGCGGCCGGCGTCGACGGGCTGATCGTGCACGCGCGCAAGGCCTGGCTCCAGGGCCTGTCGCCGAAGGAGAACCGCGACGTGCCGCCCCTCGACTACGGCCGGGTGGTCCGCCTCAAGCAGGCATTTCCCGCCCTGCCGATCGCGGTGAACGGCGGCATCGCCACCGTGGCGCAGGCGAAGGCGCACCTGTCCGGCCTCGACGGCGTGATGGTCGGGCGCGCGGCCTACGGCGATCCGGCCGGGCTGATCGCGGTCGATCCCGAGCTGTTCGGGGCGCCGGCCCCGGTGGCGGACGCGTTCGAGGCGGTCGAGGCCTATGCGCCCTACGTCGCGGCGGCGTTGGAGGGCGGCGAGCGGCTCCACGCCATCACCCGGCACATGCTCGGGCTGTTCAACGGGCGGCCGGGCGCGCGGGCGTACCGGCGCCACCTCTCGACGGCGGGCGTCGAGGCCGCGGCCGACCTCGCGACCCTGCGCGCGGCCGTGGCGCTGGTCTCGCGGGCGCTGCCGGAGCGGGACGCCGCCTGATCAGCGCCCGCGCAGGATCAGCCGGTCGCCGCGGACCTCGTAGCCGGCGAGCCGCGTCAGGAAGCTCTGCCCGAGCAGGTTGCCGTCGAGGGCGCCCGGCATGGCGACGAGCGCCGGGACGCGCCGTTCCGTGATCGGGCCGATGGCGAGCGCGTCGAGCGTGGTCGGCGCGGCATAGGCGATGCCGTTCGCCGTCGCGACGCGGGCGGTGAATGCGCCGGCTTCCGGGCGGAGGCCGAGCGCCGCGGCGTTCTCCGCGGTGAGGACGACCGCGCTGGCGCCGGTATCGAAGGCGAAGCTCTGGCTGCGCCCATCGACCTGCGCCTCGACCAGGAATGCGCCGTCCGACCGGCGCGTGATCGTCACCGTGCCCCCGGGGCCGATCGTCGGAGAGCCGGGGCGCAACGCACCGGTCACCCGCGCGCCGACCTCCTGCAGCGGCTCGCGATAGACGTAGCCGACGATGCAGGCGAGCCCGAGGCCGCACCAGAGCAGCAGCGCCTGGAGGTTCTTTCCGGGGGCACCGGCGAATTGCCGCCAGAACCCGGCGACCACCAGCGCGAGGATGCCGGCGCCCCAGGCGAGGCCGGCGAGCTGGTCGGGCTCGATCGCCCCGGCGATCCGGCCGCCGTCGGTCGCGACCAGCACGGCCACCACCAGGCCGATCGCGATCAACGCGAGGATCGTCATGCCGGCGTTCCGGCCACCGCGAGACCGGCCCCCCGCAACCGGGCCGGGAGCCCTGCCATGATCGCGCGGCGCTGCGGCTCGGAGAGCGAGCCCCACAGCCCGATCTCGTCGCGCGTCCGGCCGCAGCCGATGCACAGGCCGCTCGGCCCGTCGAGGACGCAGACCTTGGTGCACGGGCTCGAGGGTTTGCCGGACGACGTCGGGATGGGCGGGTTCATGCCGCGTCCATGCCCGCTTCGTGGCCTTGCGATCAAGCTCAGACCGTGGCCAGCAGGGCGAGCAGGGCCCCGATCTCCGCGACCTGCTGGCAGGCTCCGACGACGTCGCCGGTCTGCCCGCTGATCTTCCGCCGGGCGATGCGCGTCATGGCGAGGGCGGCAAGCGGCGCCAGCACCACCATCGCGAGGATGCCGGAGAACGGCAGGCCGAGCGGGCGCGCCAGCAATGCCAATACCAATCCGATGCCGATGGCCGTGCCCGTCGCCGCCCGGCTCGGGCGGCCGACCGCGGCGGACAAGCCCCCGGGTCGGGCCGGCGCGAGCAGAACCATCGGCGCGAGCGCGGCGACCCGCGACAGGATCGCGGCGAGGGCGAGGCCGGTGGCGGCGGCCGTGCCGGTCCGGTCCAGCAGGGTGGCGAGCGCGCCGATCCGGAGCGCCAGCGACAGCATCAGCGCGACGCCGCCATAGGCGCCGATGCGGCTGTCCTTCATGATCTCGAGCCTGCGCTCCGGCGTCGCGCCGCCGCCGAACCCATCGGCGACGTCGGCGAGGCCGTCCTCGTGCAGCGCACCGGTGAGCATCACCGCGACGGCGACGGCGAGCGTCGCCGCGACGAAGGGCCCGAGGTCGATCCACCATCCGGCGAGCAGCACGAGGGCCGGCGGCAGCGCCAGGATCAGGCCGGCCAGCGGCAGCATCCGCGGGATCGTCCGGAAGTCGGGGACGGCGTGCGGATCGGGCTCGCCCGGAAACCTCGGCAGCGGCAGGCGCGAGTAGAAGCGCAGGCACGCCGCCAGATCGTGCAACAGGTTGCGGCCCGGCCAGTCGGCCTCGCCGCGGAACGGTCCGCCCACCATCACGCCGCCTTCGCTCGCAATCGGCCTTCGTCCGCACGCAGCCTTCACCCGCGCGTCCCGCACCACTATAGCTCGCGGGAACGGCGCGCCCGTCCACCGGCGCAAGCCCGCCCACAACAATCCTTCGGACCCGATGACCGACCCGACCCCGTTCGCGGATATCCGCCGCCTGATCGAGACGATGCCCGGCCCCGATCGCGATGCGACCGCGGCGATCGCGGCGCGCGAGGCGCGGCTGACGAAGCCCGCCGGCGCGCTCGGGCGGATGGAGCAGCTCGTCGCCTGGCTCGGGGCGTGGCAGGGGAAGGCGATGCCGACGCTGGACCGGCCGCTGGTCTGCGTGTTCGCCGGCAGCCACGGCGTGACGAAGCGCGGCGTCTCGGCCTTCCCCGATGCGGTGAATCGCCAGATGCTCGAGAACTTCGCCGCGGGCGGGGGAGCGATCAACCAGATCTGCGCCGCCTACGGCCTCGGCTTCAAGGTGTTCGACCTCGCCATCGACCTGCCGACCGGCGACATCACGCAAGACGCGGCCCTCGACGAGAAGGCCACCGTCGCGACCATGGCGTTCGGCATGGAGGCGGTGGCCGCCGGCACGGATTGCGTCGGCGTCGGCGAGATGGGCATCGGCAACACCACGATCGCCGCCGCGATCTACGCCGCCCTGTTCGGGGGAGCGCCGTCGCACTGGGTCGGGCGCGGCACCGGCTTGGACGAGGCCGGGATCGCGCGGAAGGTCGCGGCGGTGGAGGCCGCGCTCGCCCACCATGACGGCCATCTCGACGACCCGCTCGAGGTCCTGCGCCGCCTCGGCGGGCGCGAGGTCGCGGCGATGGCCGGCGCGATCCTGGCCGCGCGGCTGCAGCGGGTGCCGGTGGTGCTCGACGGCTACGTCGCGACCGCCGCCGCGGCGGTGCTGCACGCCCTCGACCCGCGCGCGCTCGACCATTGCCTCGCCGGCCACGTCTCGGCCGAGGGCGCCCATGCGGAGGTGCTGGAACGCCTCGGGCTGGTGCCGCTGCTGGCCCTCGGCATGCGGCTCGGCGAGGGCTCGGGCGCCGGCATGGCGATGGGGCTGCTGAAGGGCGCGCTCGCCTGCCATCGCGACATGGCGACGTTCGAGCAGGCCGGGGTCTCGGGCAAGGCCGGCGTCTCGGGCAAGGCGGAGTAGCAGGATGAAGATCACCCAGGCTTTCACCTTCGAGGCGGCCCACCGCCTGCCGAACGTGCCCGAGACCCACCGCTGCCACCGGATGCACGGGCATTCCTACCGCGTCGAGCTGACGGTCGCCGGCCCGGTCGACCCGCGGACCGGCTGGGTGGTCGACTTCTTCGACATGGAGGCGATCTTCGCGCCGGTGCTGCTCCGGCTCGATCATTACTGCCTCAACGAGGTCGAGGGTCTGGAGAACCCGACCGCCGAGAACATCGCGGCCTGGATCTGGCATCGCACGAAGGACGGCCTGCCGGGCCTCAGCTCGGTGAAGGTGTTCGAGACGCCGATGTCCTGGGCGGAGTACGACGGTGACTGACGAGCGCGCACTGGTCCTGTTCTCGGGCGGCCAGGATTCCGCCACCTGCCTCGCCTGGGCGCTCGACCGGTTCGCCCATGTCGAGACGCTGGGCTTCGACTACGGCCAGCGCCACCGAATCGAGCTCGACGGCCGCGACGCGCTCCGCGACGGGATCGTCGGGATCCGCCCCGACTGGGCGGAACGGCTCGGCGCGGACCACACCCTGGCCCTCGACGCGCTCGGGCAGGTCTCGGAGACGGCGCTGACGCGCGAGACGGCGATCGGCTTCGAGGCCGGCGGGCTGCCGAACACCTTCGTGCCGGGCCGCAACCTCATCTTCCTCACCTTCGCCGCCGCTCTGGCCTATCGAAGGGGCCTGCGGCACGTCGTCGGCGGCATGTGCGAGACCGACTATTCCGGCTACCCGGATTGCCGCGACGACACGATCAAGGCGCTGCAGGTCGCGCTCAACCTCGGCATGGAGCGACGCTTCGTGCTGCACACCCCGCTGATGTGGCTCGACAAGGCCGAGACCTGGCGCCTCGCCGAGCGCCTGGGCGGACGGCCGCTGGTCGATCTGATCGTCGAGGACAGCCACACTTGCTACCTCGGCGAGCGCGGCGCGCGCCACGCCTGGGGCTACGGCTGCGGCGCCTGCCCGGCCTGCGCCCTGCGGGCCTCCGGCTACGCCCGCTTCGTGGCCGACGCACTCGGGAAATCGGGCCAGAACGCCGCCGCTTGACAGGGCGCCCGCGTCAGCGGGTTTGGACGATCACCCCGTACCAGCCGAGGCCCGCATAGGTCTCGTAGCCGGGGGTGCGGTGGAAGGCGGTGACGGCCGCGCCCTGCACCACGCCGTTGGCGCTTCCCTTCGGATCGAAGGCCAGCGTCTCGCTCAGCACGCCCCGGTCGTCGGAGGCGGCGAGGACGCGGCGGTCCGCATCCACGAGCAGCACCCGCGTGCGGGCACGATCCTGCGGCGAGACCCGCACGCCCGCCACGATCGCCCGCGCCTGCGGTTCCCAGTCGAAGTGGATCGCCAGGACGCCGGCCGGCACCCCGTCCGCTCGCCCGCCCGCGCGGATGCTCGCGCAGTACGTCGCGACCTGCGCCCCGCCGAGACGCGCCTCGCGCCGCACGTTGCCGGAGACGTAGTCGTCGCCGCTGCGCAGGGCTGCGGCCTCTCGGAACCAGGGCTCGTCGGCGACGCTGTCGCCGCGCACACCGGGATACCGATCCGGCCTGCCGACGGCGAGGATGCGTCCGTCGCGGTCGCAGACCCAGAGGTCGAGATAGACCGTGTAGGCGGACAGGATCACGCCGAGGCGTGCGCACGCATGGGCCGCGGTCGCTTCGCCGGGCTCGGTCACGCAGGCGACCAGGGCCGCATCCGTCGCCCACCAGCGCACGTCGCAGGTCCGCTCGTAGAGATTGCGGTCGACGAGCTCGATCGCATTGAGGGCGAGATCGATCATCCGCTCGCCCTGGGCCTGGACGGCCATCGCGCCGACGGTGCGGCCGAGCTCGCCGATATGCCCGGACAGCTGCGTCTCCAGCTCGCGGGCGAGGCTCTCGATCTCGGCGCCGATGCCGCGGACCTCCTGTGCCACCACGGAGAAACCCTTGCCGTGCTCACCGGCATGGGCCGCCTCGATCAGCGCGTTGAGCGCAAGGATCTTCGCCTGCGCGGTGATCTGGTGGATGCGCCCGATCTTCTCCTGTGCCACCCGGCTGACCCCGGCGGTCAGGGTCGAGATCGTCGCCAAGGTCGGCGCCGGCTCGACCGCCGCGTCCGCGGCTCGGCCGACGATGTTCGAGGCGGAGACGGGCATGCGGTTCGGCTCGGGTTCGGATCGTCGTTCGGGACTTAATACCTAGACTGGCCGAGTGAAAAAGACTTTAATCTAATCGAAGAGCCGGGCGGCGCTGCTTTCAATCCGGCCCCCGATGTCAGCGGCGCGAAACCCGTCCATCTCGGGCGGCCATCGTTCGCGAGCCGGGTCAGCGCAGGCGGTCGGTTAGCGCGGTCAGCGTCCCGGCGAAGGCTTCGGGCCCGCCGAGCAGCCGCTCCAGCAGCAGCGCGCCTTCGAGCGTCGCCACCACCAGGCGGGCATGGCGCGCGGGGTCGAGCCCGGCCCGGATGCTCCCATCGGCCGCGCCGTCGCGAAACACCTGCTCCAGCCACGTCAGGTGATGGGCGAAGAACGCGCCGACGTCGCCCCGTAGCCGTTCGGGCAGCGCGTCTCCCTCCGTGGCGAGCGCGGCGCACAGGCAGCCGAGTCCCTGCTCGACACCGCCGAGATAGAGCCGGCCGTAAGCCGCGATCCGGTCGATGCCGGCCGGGTGCGTTGCGCAGATGTCGGCGAGGGCCGCGTCGTAGCGTTCGCCGTAGGCCGCCACCAGCGCCGCGCCGAGATCGTCCTTGGTCCGGAAGTGATGGTGGATGCTGGCCTTGCGGATGCCGACCACCTCGGCGAGGTCGGCGTAGCTGAAGCCGGACCAGCCGCGCCCGCGCACCAGCATCTCGGCCTGAAGCAGCAACTCGGCGCGGGTGTCTCGCATCGCGGGGTCGGAAACCGTGTTCGCAGCGCGCCGCCGGGCAGCACGTTCCCCCTTGTGGCACTTGACGCCGAAGAAATCTACCTACTAGATGGTTGGAACAATAAGTCAGGAGGTCCCGCATGTCGGGAACGGCTCAGCGCCACGCCCATGCCCGCCGCAGGGATTCTCGGCGATGAGCGCCGTGCTGACGCGCCGCGCCGCGCTTTTCGGCGGGTTCTGCCTGTGCTGCCTTCCGAAGCCCGGCTTCTCTGCCGAGTCCTTCGCGATGGAGGAGGTCGGGCCCGGCATCTTCATGCGCCGCGGACCGAACGCCGACGCGACGCCCGAGAACGACGACGCGATCGCCAACATCGGCTTCATCGTCGGCAAGGAGGCCGTGCTGGTCACGGAGTCGGGCGGCAGCCTCGCCGACGGGCAATGGCTCCGCTCCGAGATCGTGAAGCGCACGTCGAAGCCGATCCGGCACGTGGTCATCACCCACGTCCATCCCGACCATTGCTTCGGCGCCGCGGCCTTCCTGGCCGACAAGCCCAACGTCATCGGCCATGCCCGCCTGCGCGAGGCGCTCGACGCGCGGGGCGACTATTACCGCCAGCGGCTCGTCGACATCCTCGGTGCCGACAAGGCCGGCAGCGTCGTCTACCCGACGCAGGAGGTGAAGGACGGGGCCGAGGTCGACCTTGGCGATCGCACCCTGCGCTTCGCCGCACACGCCACCGCGCACACCTCCTGCGATCTCTCGATGATCGACAGCGCCAGCGGCCTGCTGTTCACCGGCGACCTGCTCTCGGTCGGCCGCATCCCCTCGCTCGACGGCAACCTCAACGGGTGGCTGAAGGAGATCGAGGGTTTGCGGGGCTCGGGCGCGACCCGGGCGGTCCCCGGCCACGGCCCGGTGTCCGTCGCGCTGGCGCCGGGGCTCGATGCGCTCGCCGGCTATCTCACCACGCTGCGCGACGAGACCCGCAAGGCCATCGCCGCCGACGTGTCGATCGAGAAGGCGGTGGGGACCGTCGCGCAATCCGAGCGCGGCAAGTGGGACCTGTTCGACAGCTACAACGGCCGCAACGTCACCGAGGCCTACAAGGAGCTCGAGTGGGAATGAGGCCCGGCACGACTTATCTTTCACGCCATCGGAGGAACGCCATGAAGTCCGCCCTTTCGTTGATCTTGAGCGCGAGCCTGTCGGCCGCCATCCTCCTCGCCGGCCCGGTCCTGTCCGGACCCGTCCTGGCGGCCGGTGCCTCTGACACCGACGCCGAGCGCGCCGCGCGCTGGCAGGAGATCGCCAAGTCGGTGTTCGGCGACCGCAAGATCGAGCCGACCGACAGCCTCATCCGGATCGACGCGCCGAACCGCGCGATGGATGCGGCGCTGGTGCCGATCACCCTGACCATGCCGGAGAAGGACAAGATCAAGGCGGTGCACTTCGTCATCGACGACAACCCGTCACCCTACGCCGCGCACTTCACCTTCGGCCCGGCCGCCGACCCGAGCGAGCTGAAGCTCCGGGTGCGCGTGAACAATTACACCAACGTCCACGCCGTCGCCGAGACGAAGGACGGCGGCCTCTACGAGGCGGTCAAGTTCGTGAAGGCGTCGGGCGGCTGCTCCGCTCCGATGGGCATGAGCGACGAGGAGGCGATGAAGGGCATGGGCGACATGCGGATGAAGTTTTCCGGCGAGGCCCAAGCGGGCAAGCCCGTCGAGGCGACGCTGATGATCCGCCACCCGAACTTCTCGGGCATGCAGATGAATCAGGTGACCCGCGACTACACGCCGGCGCGCTACATCAACAAGCTCGTCGTCACCGCCGGCGACAAGACCGTGTTCGCCATGGACGGCGACATCTCGATCGCCTCGAACCCGGTGATCAATTTCGGCCTCATCCCCGAGCCCGGCAAGCCGATCAAGGTCGCCGCCACCGACAGCCAGGGCGGCTCGTGGGAGCACAGCTTCAGCGCGCCGAGCCCGAGCAACTGATGCCCGCGCGCCGATCCCATCGCCTGATCCGCGTCGGCACGGCGCTCGCCGCCGCGGGTCTCCTCGCCGCGGCGCCGGCGGACTCGCCGGTGAACGTGCCGGAGCCGGCGGGCCTGCACGAGGGCGTGCAGCAGGGCTACACGCCGAAGACCCTGAGCGGCGCCGTCGTCGTCGACATCGCCGCCCTCGACGCGCTGATGCCGAAGCAGCCGCTGCTGATCGACGTGGCTTTGGCCGACCGGAAACCCGCGAACTTTCCGGCGGACCGGCCCTGGCTTCCGGCCCACCGCTCGGTGCCCGGCGCCGTCTGGATGCCGAATGCGGGCGCGGCGCCCCTCGATCCCGCACGGGAGGACCTGTTCCTGAAGCGGGTCGAGGCGCTGAGCGGCGGCGACAAGGCGAAGCCCATCGTCACCTTCTGCCATCCCGATTGCTGGGGCAGCTGGAACGCCGGCAAGCGTCTCGTCCGGCAGGGCTACACCGCGGTGCACTGGTTCCCCGACGGGATCGAGGGCTGGCAGGACAAGCACGAGACCGCGGTGGTCCGAGAGGACCCCGAATGGGCGCGCAAGCCCATCTCCACCGGCGAGCGCTAGCGCCTTCGCGAGCGCGCCGCATGCCGGCTCGCGTGGACGCGTCCCGCCCGGCCGAGCCTGACACCCTCCCGCAAAGGAAAAGCGGCGGGCGGGATTCTCGGCGCCGGACGGTGTAGAGGAGGCGCGCGGGCGATCCTGATCGGCCGCGAGCCTCCGGCCCGTCAGCCGCGGGCGAGGTGACGAGAACGGAGTCCAAGACCATGTCGCAGGTCGTGCAGTCGCGGCGCGTGATGGCGGTGGATCTGGCCAAGCGGAAGGCCGAAGGCGCCAAGATCATCGCGCTGACCGCCTACCACGCCCACACCGCCAGCATCCTCGATCCGTATTGCGACTTCATCCTCGTCGGCGACTCGCTCGGCATGGTGATGCACGGCCTCGAATCGACCCTGCCGGTCACGCTGGAAATGATGATCCTCCAGGCCCAGGCGGTGATCCGCGGCACCTCGCGGGCGCTGGTGGTGGTCGACATGCCGTTCGGGTCCTACGAGGCGTCGCGCGAGCAGGCGTTCATGAACGCGGCGCGGGTGCTGAAGGAGACCGGGGCCGGCGCGATCAAGATGGAAGGCGGTGCCCGCTTCGCCGACACCGTCGCGTTCCTGACCCAGCGCGGCATTCCGGTGATGGGCCATATCGGCCTGACGCCGCAATCCGTGAACACCATGGGCGGTTTTCGCGTCCAGGGCCGCGGCCCGGACGGCGAGCGCATCCTGATGGAGGATGCCCGCGCGATCAGCGAGGCCGGCGCCTTCGCGATCGTGCTGGAAGGCATCGTCGAGCCGGTGGCCAACGCCATCGCCCGGTCGCCGGCCGTGACCGCGCCGACGATCGGCATCGGCGCCTCTGCGGCCTGCGACGGCCAGATCCTGGTGCTTGAGGACATGCTCGGCCTGAGCGACCGGGCGCCGAAATTCGTGAAGAGCTTCGGCTCGCTGCGCGCCCACATCGAGGAGGCGGTGCGCACCTACGCCGACGAGGTCCGGTCCGGGCGCTTCCCCGCCGAGGATCACACCTACGGGCCGCGTTGAGGGCCGGTTCACCCTGTTCGGGGCGAAAACCCTCGGTCGCGCATACCGGGCGATCGATCGGGCATGGTCGTGCGTTACCCTCCCGATCATTCGGAGACGGCATGGACGCGCGCTGCATCACCCTGAACAACGAGGCGGTCCGCATCGGATCGGAGCGGCTGCTCAGCCACCTCCGCAGCGAGGGCCTGAATTACGACCTCTGGGTCACCGGCACCGATTGCGGGAGCACGGTGCACCTGCGGGTCGACGACCTCACCGACAGCCTGGACAGCCGGATCCGCGCGGTGCTGGTCGGAACCGCCACGACGCTGGACCTCGCGACCCGGCCCCACGCGTAAGGCGCGACGCCGTCGATTGACGCATCCCGGTCGATCCCCGACAAGGCGGCCGCCCGACGCTCGGTCCGAGCGGCGCGGCATCCCCCCGCCGCGCCGCCCCGGCCGATGCTGTTCAACTCCTTCGTCTTCCTCCTCGCGTTCCTGCCCGCGGCGCTCGCGCTGCACGCCCTCGTCGAGCGCCATCGGCCGGGCCTGCGGCTGCCGCTGCTCGTCCTGCTGTCGTTCGTGTTCTACGGCTGGTGGGACGTGCGGTTCGTGCCGCTGCTGCTCGGCTCGATCCTGGCGAACTGGCTCGTCGCCCGCGCCTTCGTCAGGGCGCCGACCCGCTGGCTGATCCCGGGTGCGATCGCGGCGAACCTCGTCGTCCTGGCGCTGTTCAAGTACCTCGATTTCTTCGCCGACCTCGCCGGCCTGATCCCGGGGATCGAGGCGCCGCGGCTCGGCTGGGTGCTGCCACTCGGGATCTCGTTCTTCACCTTTCACCACATCATGTACCTGACCGACCTTCGGGCCGGCCGCGCGCCGGCCTTCGGGCTGACCAAGTACGCGCTCTACATCGCCTTCTTCCCGCAGGTTCTCGCCGGCCCGCTCGTGCGCTGGAGCGAGATCATGCACCAGTTCGACGAGCGCCCCTATGCGCGCCCGGATGCGGCGGAGCGGATCTGCCGCGGACTGATGCTGCTCACCGTCGGCCTGTCGAAGAAGGTCTTCTTCGGCGATCCGCTGGCGGGCTACGTCAACCCGGTGTTCCAGGCCGCCGCCGCCGGCAAGGCGGTGACGACCGCCGAGGCGTGGCAGGCCACCCTTGGGTTCACCTTCCAGATCTACTTCGACTTCTCGGGCTACACCGACATGGCGCTGGGCATCGCGCTGCTGTTCGGGCTCGTGCTGCCGCAGAACTTCGACGTGCCGTACCGGTCGGCGTCGCTGCGCGACTTCTGGCGGCGCTGGCACATGACGCTGTCGCGGTTCCTGCGCGACTACCTCTACATTCCGTTCGGCGGCAACCGCCGCGGCCTCGCCATCCAGGTCGCGGCCCTGTTCGCGACGATGACGCTCGGCGGCCTCTGGCACGGGGCCGGGCTGACCTTCGTCGCCTGGGGAGCGCTGCACGGGGCCGGCCTCGGGGCGGGCATCCTGTTCCGCCGGGCGAACCTTCGGATGCCGATGGTCCTCGGCTGGGCGCTGACGTTCCTGTTCGTGGTGCTGACCTGGGTGCTGTTCCGCGCCACCAGCTTCGAGGCGGCGCTGATCGTGTTCAAGGGGCTGGCCGGCTTCGGTCCGTCCGGCACCGGCTTCAAGTGGCGGACCATCGCCGTCGCCGCGGCCGTGGCGACGGTCGGGCCGAGCGCCTGGGCCGCGGTCCACCGCATGCCGCCGAGCCGGCTCATCGCCGCCGCCTTCGCGCTGCTGTTCGTCGTCGTGCTCCTGAAGATCGGCGACGACGGCAATTACGACTTCATCTATTTCCAGTTCTGAGCCGATGCGGACCCCGTCGCCCGACACGGCCTGGCACGATTTCGCCCGCACCGCCGTGCTGACGGCGATCGGCCTCCTGTACGGCTACCTCGCCCTCGCGATCGCGATCGATCCCTACGACAGCGGGCGCTCCACGCTCTTCTCCGTCGGCGGCGTCCGGCCCCAGGGGCCGCGCACCGCGCTCGCGGTCCGCGGGCGCGACCCGGCCTTCACGGGGGCCGTCATCGGCAATTCGCACATCCAGCTCGTCGAGCCGGCCCGCCTCTCGGCCGCCACCGGCATTCCGTTCGTGCAACTCTCCGTGCCGGCGACGGGCCCGGGCGAGCAGCTGCTGGTTCTCGACTGGTACCTGCGCCATCATCCGAAACCCGCCGCCTTGGTGATGGCGGCCGACGACTTCTGGTGCACCGACGATCCGGCGCTGCCGCCCGGCAAACCGTTCCCCTTCTGGCTCCTGGAACGCGACCCCGTCGCCTACGCCTTCGGCCTGCTGCGCTTCAACGTGGCCCAGGAGGTCGTCGGCCGGATCGGGTGGCTGCTGCGCAGGAAGCGGCCGATGGCTCGCGCCGACGGGTGGTGGGATTACGAGCCGGATTATCTCAAGCTCGGGTTCGGCGGCGGCGACCGGCGCGCGCCGAGCGCGGGGCCGCCCGTGCCGGACACCCCCGATCCGCACAAGGCCGGCCCGTTCCCCGCGGCCGCGCGCCTGACCGCGATGCTCGCCCGCGTCCCACCCGCGACCCCCGTCGTGCTGGTGTTTCCGCCGATCCATGCCTCGGCCCTGCCGCGCCCGGGGACCGCCCGCGCGGCGGCCGAGCAGGCCTGCAAGGCCGCCATCGCGGCGGCGGTCGCAACCCATCCGCTCGGCAGCGTGCTCGACGAGCGCCGCGACACGCCCGAAACGCACGAGGATGCGCAGTTCTTCGACCAGAGCCATTATCGGCACCCGATCGCCCGGGCGCTCACCGATGCCGTCGCCGCGGCGATCGTCCGCCTCCGCGGTCCGTCGGCAATCCACGATTGAGCAAACCAATCTCCGTCGCACGCGCGCGACCGTGGCACCTTTGCCGCATCAATTGGCGCAGCGTGTGCAAGCACCGCAGCTTGAACGCGGGTGCGTTGTAGCAGCAATCCACCTCGACTATACGGCAGGCAATTATCGCCGCGGACCGGCCGTACGGGACTATGGAAGGGCGACGAATGGCGAAGGTGACGCTGGAGGACGGCTACGTTCCGTCCGACGACGAGCCCTTCATGAACGAGCGTCAGCGCGAGTATTTTCGGCGCAAGCTGCTCGGCTGGAAGAGCGACATCCTGCGCGAGGCGCAGGACACCCTGGTTGCGCTGCAGAGCGAGAACGAGAACCACCCCGACCTCGCCGACCGCGCCTCGTCGGAGACCGACCGGGCGATCGAGCTGCGGGCCCGCGACCGGCAGCGCAAGCTCACCGGCAAGATCGATGCGGCCTTGGCGCGGATCGAGGACCGCTCCTACGGCTATTGCGAGGAGACCGGCGAGCCGATCTCGCTGCGCCGGCTCGATGCCCGGCCGATCGCGACCCTGTCGCTGGAAGCGCAGGAGCGTCACGAGCGCCGCGAGCGCGTCTACCGCGACGACTGAAGTCTCTCGCGGTGCAGCATGCGGTTTTTCAGTAACCGGGCGGTCTCGACTGTGCCGTAGCCCGGAAAATCGCAAGCTGAGCCGCGGGAACCCCCGGGCTTGACCGTGCTTTACCCGATCACATCATCGGAGGCACGTCCATGGACAACGATGTTCTGATTCCGGTCCTCGCCATCGGAACGATCGTGGTCGCGACGGTGATCGCGGTCTGGCAGCGGACGCGCGTCGCGAAGATCAAGCACGATCCCACCCGCTCGGCGGTGATCTCGGGGCACGGCGAGGCGCCGCGCCCCAACCGGCCCGGCACCGAGCACACCTGATCGGAGCGTTCGGCCCTGGTCAGAACGGCAGCAGGATGTCGACGATCTGCTGGCCGTAACGCGGCTGCTGCACGTCGGTGATCTGGCCGCGTCCGCCATAGGCGATGCGCGCCTGGGCGATCTTGGTCGATTCGATGGTGTTGTCCGACTCGATGTCCTCCGGGCGGACCACGCCGGCCACGATCAGCTCGCGCACCTCGAAGTTGATCCGGATCTCCTGCTTGCCCTCGACCACCAGGTTCCCGTTGGGCAGGACCTGCGTCACGATCGCGGCGACGTTGGTCGACACGGTCTCGTTGCGCTGGACCGAGCCGACGCCGTCGTTCGAGGAGCTCGACGTGGCGGCGAGCAGCTTGTCGGGCGACACGCCGGCGGCGAGCACGGCGGCGTTCTTCTCCAGGCCGCCGGCATTCGGCAAGCCGAAATTCTCGGTGTTGCTGCGCGAGCGCTTGGTCTCGTTCGAGATGTTGGCCTGATCCGTGACGTTGACCTTCACCGTGACGAGGTCGCCGATCCGCGCGGCGCGCTGGTCCTTGAAGAACGCGCGCGAGCCGGTGCGCCAGAGCGAGTTCGGCGCATACGAGACCGGCTGCACGTCGGGCATCGGCAGGCGGACCGGCTTGTAGCCGGCCTGCGCCGTCGGATCCTCGATCGCCGACAGGTTGGGCTGCGCGCCGACCTGGGACAGGCGGTCCATGGTGTTGCAGGCGCCGAGCCCGGCGCAGGCGACCAGCGCCGCGGCGAGGGGCAGGGCGCGGCGCGGGGAGCGCGAAGGATGACGCATCGGATCGTCTCTGCCTGATCTTGATGGGTGCGGTCAGCGAAGCGTGGTCGGCGGCTCGGCGCTCGCCTGCCGCTGCGGTGGGGCCGGGCCGACCGAGACGCGGCCCGGGCCGATCACGATCGCCTGGAGAACCTTCTTCGAGGCAATGTTGACGACGTTGACCGTCGCGCCCAGCCGTCCGGCATCGGTGGCCTGGCCGCGCATCGCCAGGCTGATGCCGGGGGATTCGTAGACGATGGTCACCGCCTCGCCGCGGGCGACGAGTTCCGGCGGGGCGGTATCGCCGGTGCGGAGGATCGCGCCCTGGCTCAGCGTGCGCTGCGCGACCTCGCCGACCAGCGTCGCGCCCGAGGCCAGCGCGTCCGGCGGCGAGCCTTCCCGCGGGCGGCGCTCGATCGTCAGGTCGGCGGCGGTGACCGGCTCGCCGCGGTTGAGGGTGCGGTTGACGATGGCGACGTCGCGCATCTCGATCACCACGCCGGAGACCCGCAGCGAGGCCTGGCGCTCGCCGAGCGTCATCAACCCGCCGACGCGGCGCGAGCGCGGATCGTAGTTGAGATCGAGGGCGACGACCTGGCCGTCGAGATCGACCGGCGCCAGCAGCATCGGCCCGTCCCCGTCGAGGCGCACGCTCACCGATTTCGCGTCGACCCCGTAAGCGGTCTCGAGCGCACGGCGCAGCGCCGCCTCGATCTCCTGGGCTCCAACCCGGCGCGCGGCGCGCTGGACCGCGACCTGGAGCCGGCCGCCCGTCTCGACGGCGCCGAGGTTGAGGGCCGCGACCGCCTCGAGGATGCGGCGGGCCTGGATCGTGCCGGTGGCGCCGAGCGCGGGCGCCCGGAACAGCGGGCGCTTGGCCGCCGAGCTCGGCGCGCCTTCGACGAGATCCTCGAGGGTGAGCACGTCGCCGCGCGCGGTGACGTCGCCGCGCAGGCGCATCGCCTCGTCGGCGAACGCCGGCAGCGTGTAGGCGCCGAGAACGGCCAGCGCGAGGAAAGCGAAGGCCGCGCGCAGCAGCACCGCGACGCCGAGCGGGGCGGTGCGCAGGCCGGCGGAACGCGTGATCGGCCGCAGCTCGGCCTCCTGGCGCGGTTCGTCGTAGGCGGGGGAATGGAACATGACCGTCGGGCTCCGGGCGGCGCTAGCTGCGGAACATCTGCGAGGTGGTGGAGAGCATCTGGTCGGCGGCGGTGACGACCTTCGAGTTCATCTCGTAGGCGCGCTGCGCGGCGATCAGCGACGAGATCTCGGTGACGGCGTTCACGTTCGCCTCTTCCAGGTACGATTGCTGGAGGTTGCCGAAGCCCTCGCCGCCGGGCAGCCCACTGACCGCCGGACCCGAGGCCGCGGTCTCGATGAACAGGTTGTCGCCGATCGATTCGAGGCCGGTCTTGTTGACGAAGCGGGCGAGCTGGAACTGGCCGAGCGATTGCGGTGCGGTCTGCCCGGGCAGCGTCGCCTGCACCGCGCCGGTGGCGCTGATGGTGACGGCGGTGGCGGTGTTCGGCACGGTGATGCCGGGATCGACGAGGTAGCCGTCCCGGGTGACGAGCTGCCCCTGCGCCGACAGGTCGAAGGAGCCGTCGCGGCTGTAGGCGGTGCGCCCGTCCGGCATCGTCACGCGGAAGAAGCCCTCGCCGCGGATCGCGACGTCGTAATCCTTCTCCGTCGAGGTCAGCGTGCCCTGCGACATGATGCGGGCGGTCGAGACCGTCTTCACGCCCGAGCCGATGGCGAGGCCGGCCGGAAGCTGCGTGTTCTGGTCCGAGGTCGAGGCGCCGGCGCGGCGCAGGTTCTGGTAGAGCAGATCCTGGAAATGCGGCTGCTGGCGCTTGTAGCCCGTGGTGCGAAGGTTGGCGATGTTGTTCGAGATGACCTGGACGTTGAGTTCCTGGGCCGCCATGCCGGTGGCGGCGGCGTAGAGCGCGCGCATCGTCTAGCTCCCGCTCAGGCGACGTCGGCGAGGCGGCGGATCGCCGTGCCCCGCAGATCGTCGAGCCGCGTGATCACGCTGGAGACCATGGCGTAGGTCCGGTTTACGTCCATCAGCCGGGTCATCTCGAGCACCGGGCGCACGTTGGACTTCTCCAGCGCACCCGATTCGAGGCGCCCCCTGATCCCCGCGGGCTGCGGCTGCGCGCTCGATTCGTAGAGGTTGGCGCCGGCATTAGTCAGGGTCTGCGGGTTGGCGAAGGTCACCAGCCGCACCTTCCCGCGCACGCCGAGATTGGTGGAGACCGTGCCGTCGGGGCCGATCGAGAGCCCGGTCTCCTGCGGGTTGACGGTGATCGGGCCGCCCTCGCCCTGCACCGCGTAGCCGTCGCTGGTGACGAGGGTGCCTTGCGCGTTCACCTCGAAGGCGCCGTTGCGGGTGAAGCGCACGCCCTGTGGCGTCTGCACCGAGAAGAACGCCTCGCCCTGGATCGCCACGTGGGTCGGGTTGCCGTCGGGCTCGATCGCGCCCTGGCCGAGGTCGAGCGCGGTGCCCTGGTCGATCACGTAGGAGAGGCGGCGATCCGAGCCGGCGAAGGTGTCCGCGCTCGCCGTCGGCATCAGGTATTCCTGGAAGCGCGTCGAACGGCCCTTGAAGCCTGTGGTTGAGACGTTGGCCATGTTGTTGGCGATGACGTCGAGCTCGCGCTGAAGCGCCATTTGGCTCGACACGCCGACGAGGAGGGCATTCTGCATCGTGGACTCGATCCGTCGTGCCGCGGTGGCGGCGGGGGGATATCCGCATCCCTCGTGCCAGAGTGCGAAAACCGATTTTCGTGTTTGAAGTCAACGGCTTGGCGGGGCGATCGCGGGTCGGCCGAAACGACCGGATCGGTCCGGCGGCAAAGCCGACCCGGCAGATTGTGCCGGCTTAACGGCGTGTTAACCCTGCCGGCCGATACCGGAGCCTCGAAGGGGCCCGCACCCGATAGGCGTGGGCCCGGATGCTCACCCGACGGATCGCGGACCACCGCTCATGGCCAAGAAGCCCAAGAAAGCGGATACCGCCGAGGGTGCCGGCGGCGAGGCCGCAGCCCCGAAGAGCAAGAAGAAGCTCATCATCATCGTCGCGGCCGCCGTGCTCCTCCTCGGCGGGGGAGGGGGCGCGTTCATGCTGAAGAAGCGTGCCGCCGCCGAGGCCGAGGCCGAGCACGCCGCCGAGGTCGCGGAGGTGAAGAAGCCGTCCATCTTCCTCGACGTCCGAGAGATGGTGATGAACCTCAGCCCCGAGGCCGGCGTCGAAAAGGCCAAGTTCGCCAAGGTCCGCATCGCCCTCGAGCTCAAGGACGCGAAGGTCGAGAGCGAGGTGAAGCCGCTGATGCCGCGGGTCGAGGACGCGCTGCAGATCTACATGCGCGACCTGCGCGGCAGCGACCTCTCCGGATCGCTCGGCCTGTATCGCCTCCGCGAGGAGCTGCTGAAGCGGGTCAACGTCGCGGTCTATCCCGCCCGTGTCGAGGCGGTACTCTTCAAGGACGTGATCGTCCAGTAGCGACCGGCCGCAAACCCGAGCCCGACCGCGCCTCTCTGCAACCGAGCCCCTCATGGAACCCGACGACCCGAACGTGGAGGACGACTGGTCGGCAGCCCTGATCGAGCAGGGCGCCGAGGGCGGGGACGCGTCGCTCGCCGACGAGTGGGGCGCCGCGCTCGCGGAGCAGGGCACCACCCGCAACGCCAGCGACGTCGCCGCCGAGTGGGCGACGATGATCGAGGACGGGGAGAGCGACAACCTTCCCGAGCTCGCCGGCAACGACCGCATCCTCAGCCAGGACGAGATCGACGACGTCGTCGGCTTCTCGCTGCGCGAGCTGTCGGCCTCGGGCGCCGGCGGCGTCCGCGCCATCGTCGATTCAGGCGTCGTCCAGTACGAACGCCTGCCGATGCTGGAGATCGTCTTCGACCGGATGATCCGGTTGCTGTCGACCTCGCTGCGCAACTTCTTCCAGGACAACGTCGAGGTCACCCTCGACAACATCACCTCGGTCCGCTTCGGCGACTACCTCAACGCCATCCCGCTGCCGACCCTGCTCGGGGTGTTCAAGGCCGACGCCTGGGAGAATTCCGGGCTGGTCACGGTCGAGTCGAACCTCGCCTACTCGACGCTCGACCTGCTGCTCGGGGGCAAGCGCGGCGGCTCGTCGAGCCGCCTCGACGGGCGTCCCTTCACCACCATCGAGATGCAGCTGGTCCGGCGCCTGGTCGAGATCATCCTCGGCGACCTCGAGCTGTCGTTCCAGCCGCTGTCGCCGGTGCGGTTCGCGATCGACCGGATCGAGACCAACCCGCGCTTCGCCACCATCACCCGGCCGGCCAACGCGGCGATCCTGATCTCGCTCCGCCTCGACATGGACGGGCGCGGCGGCCTGCTGCAGATCCTGTTCCCCTACGCCACCATCGAGCCGATCCGTGAACTGCTCATGCAGAGCTTCATGGGCGAGAAGCTCGGCCGCGACCACGTCTGGGAAGGGCACCTCGCCACCGAGATCTGGCAGGCGGACATGACGATAGAGGCGGTGCTCCACGAGATGACGCTGCCGCTGAAGCGCGTCATGGCGCTGAAGGTCGGCGACACGCTGATGTTCGACGCCAAGCCGAGCGACCTCATCACGGTCCGCTGCGGCGAGTGGGCGCTGACGCAGGGGCGGATCGGGCGCGTCGACGACAGCATCGCCGTGCAGGTGACGCGGCCGTTGCGGCGCTCGCGCACCACGCTCCAGGCCTACGAGGCCTCGATGAACAACCGAAGCGACACCTGAGCGATGGATTTTCGGTCATGAGCCTCCTCGTCACGCTCGCCGCAGACGGCCTCGTCGCCGTCCTGCTCGTCGCCACCATCGTGTCGTCGATCAAGCTGTCGCGCCGCATCGCGCAGCTGAAGGGCGACGAGGCTGCCCTGCGCCAGACCATCGGCGACCTGATGGTCGCCACCTCGACCGCCGAGCGCGCCATCGCCGGCCTGCGCAGCACGCTGGACGAGTGCGACCGCACGCTGGCGGAACGCCTCGGCACCGCCGAGCGCTACGCCGCCGACATCGCCGCGCAGGTCGAGGCCGGCGAGGGCGTGATCGCGCGCATCGGGGCGATCGTCACGCAGATGCGCGGCGCCGTGCCTCGGCCCGTCGCGCCCGAGCCGGCCGTGCAGCGCCCGACGATGCGCGTCGCGAGCGAGACGCCGGCCTCCGACGGCCCGAACGGCGAGCGCCTCGGCGCCGCCGCCGCCGCCGCCCTCGCGATGACCGAGCGCGCCCTCCACAGGGTGCGGAGCCGCGCCGCATGAGTGCTGGGCCTCCCGCCCGGACCGACCCCGCCCGAACCGCGCTCGCGGCCGCCGAGGGCGCGCGCGCGGCCAAGGTCGTCCGGGGCGCCAACAACGCGAAGGCCCTGACCGCCCTGGCGCGCGCGCGCATGCGCGCGATCCGTCCGTTGCGCCTGCGGATGATCGATGCGGTCACGCTCGCCGCCGCCGGGCTGCTGGTGCTGAAGCTCATCGCGATGTCGGTCGAGACGCCGCAGGTCGGCACCGAATTGCCGGCCC
This sequence comes from Methylobacterium sp. J-059, assembly GCF_022829485.1. NCBI lineage: Bacteria > Pseudomonadati > Pseudomonadota > Alphaproteobacteria > Hyphomicrobiales > Methylobacteriaceae > Methylobacterium > Methylobacterium sp. J-059. The sequence goes on along the minus strand of NZ_JAKSYA010000098.1, from coordinate 17,423 downwards.
TCGCCCAGGTGCTCGCCAAGGCCCGCGCCGGCTACGAGCTGGCCGACCCCGCCACCACCGGATCGGTGACGCCGAAGGACGAGACGAAGGCGGATGCCAAGAAGCCCGAGCCGCCGCCCCAGGCTCAGCCGCCGATGCCCGAGCCAGTCTCGCCGAGCGAGCGCGCCCTGCTGGAGAAGCTCGGCGCCCGGCGCGACGCGCTCAAGCAGAAGAGCGACGAGCTGGAGCTGCGCGAGAAGATGCTCGGCGAGGCCGAGCGCAAGCTCGAGACCGGGCTCGGCGACCTCAAGCAGGCCGAGGACAAGGTCGACACATCCGGCAAGGCCAAGGCCGAGGCCGAGAAGGCCGGCCTGAAGAACCTCGTGACGATGTACGAGACGATGAAGCCGAAGGAGGCCGCCCGGGTCTTCGACCGTCTCGGCCAGGACGTCCTGGTATCGCTGGTGCTGGCGATGAATCCGCGCAAGATGGCGGAGGTGCTGGCCGTGATGCAGCCGGATGCCGCCGAGAAGCTGACCGTGGCCCTGGCCAATCGCGCCCGCGGCGTCGCCGGCCCGCAGGCCGCGGCCGGCGGAAGCCTCGGCCCTAACGAACTGCCGGCGATCGAGCCGGGCAGCCGCTGAGCCGCCCGGCTACGCTTCCGTCGCGCCACCCGGGTACGCGGCCGTGCCGCCCCGGCCGGCCCGGTCGCGCTCAGGCGGCGCGTCGTCGGCCGTTCGCCGCGCCCGCGGTGCCGAGATCCGCCGGGGCATCGAGGACGCCCGTTGCCCGCACCAATCCTTCGGCGCCGGTGAGCGCGCCCGCTCGCAACTCGAGGCCGAGGAAGCGTTCGCGCGCGAACGGGCCGGGCAGCGTGAGGTCGGCCGCCAGCGCCCCCGAGAAGCCGAAGCGGTCGTAGTAGGGCGCGTCGCCCACGAGCAGCACGGCGCCGTGCCCGAGGGATTCGGCGCGGCCGAGGGCGGCATGCATCATGACCCGGCCGAGGCCCTGGCGCTGCAGCGCCGGGTCGACGGCGAGCGGCCCGAGAAGCAGGGCCGGCCGGGCGCCGGCCTCGACGGTCCAGAGCCGCAGCGTCCCGATCAGGCGCCCGTGGCGGGTCGCCGAGAAGGCGAGGCCGCGGGCGGGCAGGCGGCCTTCCCGCAGGCGCTCCGAAGTCTTCGCGCGGCGGTTCGCGCCGAAGCAGGCGTCGAGCAGGCGCTCGCGCGCCGCGACGTCGAGATGATGCTCCGCCCGGATCTGGATCATGACCGTAACCGCCCCGTCATGGCGTGACGCTCGAGGATCCGCGCATCCCCGCCGGCGACCGGATGAGAGCCGGCCGATCGGGATGCGCGGTCTGGGTTCGGATGCCCTAACGACCCGCGGCCGCCGAAGGTGCGGATCGGGTCAGATCACGATCTGTTGCAGCGGCGGGAAACCGTTGAAGGCGACCGCGGCGTAGGTCGTGGTGTAGGCGCCGGTGCCCTCGATCAGCACCTTGTCGCCGATGGAGAGGGAGACCGGCAGCGGGTAGTGATCGCGTTCGTAGAGCACGTCCATCGAGTCGCAGGTCGGGCCGGCCAGCACGCACGGCGCCATCCGGTCGCCGTCATGCGCAGTGCGGACGGGATAGCGGATCGACTCGTCCATGGTCTCGGCCAGCCCCCCGAACTTGCCGATGTCGAGGTAGACCCAGCGCACCTCGTCCTCCGCGGCCGACTTCTTCGAGATCAGCACGACCTCGGCCTCGATCAGGCCGGCGTTGCCGACCATGCCGCGGCCCGGCTCGATGATCGTCTCGGGCAGCCGGTTGCCGAAGTGCTTGGTGAGCGCGCGGAAGATCGCATCGCCGTAGGATTCCACGCCCGGCACCTGCTTGAGGTACTTCGTGGGGAAGCCGCCGCCGAGGTTGACCATCGACAGGCCGATGCCGCGGAGCGCGCACTCGCGGAAGATGGTCGAGGCGGAGGCGAGCGCTCCGTCCCACGCCTCGGTGTTGCCCTGCTGCGAGCCGACGTGGAACGAGACGCCGTAGGCCGAGAGGCCCTGGCGATGGGCGTGATCCAGCACGTCGACCGCCATCTCCGGCTCGCAGCCGAACTTGCGCGACAGCGGCCAGTCGGCGCCGGCTCCGTCGCACAGGATGCGGCAGAACACCTGCACCGCCCCGGCCTCGACCCCGGCGGCGGCGGCGGCGCGGACGATCTTCTCGACCTCGGCCTCGCAATCGACCGCGAACAGGCGGATGCCGAGACGGAGCGCGCGGCCGATGCAGCGCTCCTTCTTGATGGTGTTGCCGAAGGAGATCCGCTCGGCGGTGGCGCCGGACGCGAGCGCCATCTCGATCTCGGCGACCGACGCGGTGTCGAAGCACGAGCCCATGTCGGCCAAGAGGCGCAGCACCTCGGGGGCCGGGTTGGCCTTCACCGCGTAGAACACGCGGGTGTCGGGCAGCGCGCGGGCGAACGCGGTGTAGTTGTCCCGGACCACGTCGAGGTCGAGCACCATCACGGGGCCCTCGTCGCGCCCGAGGTCGCGGCGGACGCGCAGGAAGTCGCGGATGCGATCGGTCATGTCGGTTCCAACCCACAGGTTCGCGGGGCCGCCCACGGGGGAGCGCGCCGTCGAAGAAGTGACGGTCCAGGCGGACCGCCGGCGTCTGGGGCCGATGCGTCGCGCGGACCCGCGCGCTGTGGAGACGCGACGATCCGTGCGGGCGCGAAAAGCACCCGGAGGCTGCCGTGGATTGGACGGGGTTTTCCCATCCGCACGCCGGGCAAGGAGAAACAAGCCTCTTCGGTGCCGGCCTTTGGAGGGCCGACGAGACCAAAAAAGCCCGTTCGTCGTTGCTTTAAGCTGCGTCCCCCGTGGAGAGCGGGGTTCGCCGGTTTCGCCTCCGGCTGCCGGTTGTTGTCGGGGTCCGGTGTCGCCACCTGGATGCCGGCCGGAGGGGATCCACCCTGTCGACCATCGATCCTTTAAGACCCCTGGCGGCTGTCCGGCAGTTGGCCGGATGCCCACCAACCGACACGCGGCCACAGGCACGTGCGAAATTGGGCAGGGCGGATATACGGACGCCGCCGCGCCATCACAAGGAGAAATCGCCGCCACGCGGTGGGATTCCCTGTGCAGAGCGGGCAGCTGTTGCCAAAACGCAGCGCTCGGCCGTGGCCGGGCTTCCCAAGCGCGCGAAGAGGGGGCATCTGACGCCGGTCGACGGTGGCGACGCCCTGCCGGTCCGCGGCATCCGGGCGTCGTGCTGCGCGTGCGGCGGGCGGTGAGCGGCGGTCATCATGGTCGGGGTGAGACGGCGGACGATTCGGCCCCGGGGGACCGCGTGAGCCCGCAAGCCGACGGCGAACTGAAGATCCGCCCCGCGCGCCTCGACGATCTCGATGCCCTGGTCGCCCTGGAGAACGCGACCTTCTCGACCGACCGCGCGGAGCGGCGTGCGATCCGGCACGCGATCCGCTCGCCCTCGATGAGCGTGCTGGTCGCCTTGCTGGAGGAGGAGGACGGGACCAACGTCCTCATCGGCGCGGCGACGCTGGAGCGCCGCCGCAACAGCCGCAACGCGCGGCTCTCGTCGATCGCGGTGTCGTCGTCCCGTTCGGGTCTCGGCCTCGGCGGGCGGCTGATGCAGGCGGTGGAGGACGAGGCCCGCCGCCACGGCTGCACCCGCCTGCGCCTCGAGGTCCGCGCCGACAACGGCGCCGGCCTGCGCTTGTACGAGCGGCGCGGCTACACCCGCTTCGACGTGCGCGAGGATTATTACGAGGATGGGATGGAAGCGTGGCGCTACGAGCGCCCGCTCGTCGACGACGCGCCGGGCACGGCGCAGGTGCCGCCCCGGCAGCGCCGGAGCGGCTGAGGCCGAAAGATCAGTCGCAGCGCTCCTTGCGCACCGTCTTGCGGTCGCCCTCGTCGTTGGTCGACGTGACCGTCTTCGTGGAGCAGCCGTCGCTGCTCTCGCGGGTCTCGACCGTCTTGCTCTCGGTCGCCGGCCGGTCGACGACGACGGTGTCCGGCGCGCCGCGCTCGATCACGGTGGTCTGGGCGGTGGCGGCCTGGATGCCCGCGAGGGCGAGGATCGCGGCGGCGGGAACGAGAATGCGCATCTGACGGGGACTCCGGGGAAGGTTTGGACCGGACGCGGAAACGGTCTTCGGCGCCAAACCGTTCCGGCGCGCCCTCGTCGTGCCGGATTCAGGGAATCTTACCGGCGCGGCGCTAGATCGAGGCCGCAGGCCGCGCTCGCCCGTGCCGGTTCGTCCCCGAAGGCTCGTTCGTCCCCGAAGGCTCGTCCATGGCCGTGATCGCCGCTTTCGTCCTGAATGCCGGGCTGAACTTTGTCCTCGGCCTGCTCATCGCCAAGCTGCTCGGGCCGGCCGACTTCGGACGGTTCGCACTGGCCACCGCCGGCACCCTGGTGATCACCACCGTGCTGTTCGAATGGCTGCGCCTGTCGGCGACGCGGTTCTATTCCGTGCGCGTGCGCCTCGACGAGCCGTGGATCCGCCACGGCCTCGACCGGGCCTACGCCATCCTCGCGGCGCTGCTGTTGTCCGCCGCGGCCATCGCCGGCGGCCTCGGTCTCGGCGACGGCCCCGACGGCCACGCCGCGATCCTGTCCGGCGCGATGCTGGCGGCGCTCGGCATCGGCGTGTTCGACTACCACGCCGCGCTCGCCCGCGCCCGCTTCGACGGCAAGCTCTACTTCGGCCTCGTCGCGGTGAAGAACGTGCTGGCCTTCGCGATGATGGCGGCGGCCGCCTGGTATCTGCGCCAGCCGGCCTGGGTGCTGGCCGCCGCCGGGCTGAGCCAGCTCCTCGCGGTGCTGATCCTGCGCCACCCGCTGCGCGACCCGGTGACGACGGTGGAGCATCATCGTCGGCGCGAGACCTGGACGCTGTTCCTGCGCTACGGACTGCCGTTGATCGCGGCCAACGCCGTCTACCAGCTCCTGCCGTTCCTCAACCGCGGCACCATCGCGGCGCAGGCGGGATTCGCCGAGGCCGGCTACTTCGCCCTCGCTGCCGACGTGACCGCACGCAGCCTGACCATGCTCGGCACGGCGCTCGACCTGCTGCTGTTCCAGCTCGCAGTCCGCGTCGAGGAGCTGCACGGACGTGCGGCGGCCGAACGTCAGGTCGCCGCCAACGCCGCCACGGTCTTCGCGTTGCTGCTGCCCTGCGCCGTCGGGTTCTGGGCGGTGCTGCCGGCGCTCGAGGCGCTCGTGGTGCCCGAGGCCTATCGCGGGCCGTTCGCCCTCTACGCGCTGCTGCTGATCCCGGGCCTGTTCTGCCTCGCGATGATGTTCTTCGCGATCAACCCGGTGTTCCAGATCCGTCGCCGCACCCTGCCGGTGATCGCGGCCGCGGCGGCGGGGCTCGCCGTCAACGGGCTCGGCCTACTCGTCCTGCCGCCGCTGCTCGGCGGCGCCGGCGTGGCGCTGGCCCAGACGCTGGCGCTCGGCGCGGCCTTCGCCTGGCTGGCCGTGCGGGCCCTGACCGGACGCGACCGGCTCGTGCTGCCCTGGAGCGAGATCCTGTCTGCGAGCGCGGCCTGCGGCGCCATGGCCCTGGCGCTCACGCCGTTGCGCCATCTCGATCCGCCGCTCGCGCTCGGTCTCGCCGTGCCGCTCGGCGCCGGCCTCTACGCGGCCCTGGTGTGGATCTTCGACATCGCCGGCCTGCGCAGCCAGGTCGCGGGGCGCGTCCGTTCCACCCATCCCCTGGCCGCAGAGTAGAGCGGTTCCACTTTGCAAGGCGGCCGCGATCCCGCATGATCGCGGCCACAAGGATGCCGCGCAGAAGGCATCCGCCGAAAACACGCGACCGGGCAGGAAACGATGCCATTCTATGAGCCCCGCGACGAGGGCGAGGCGGCCGAGATCGTCGGTGCGGCCGCCGGCCGGTCCGAGCGCCTGCGCCTCGTGGGCGGTGACACCATGGCCGGGATCGGCCGGCCGGCGCAGGACGAGGCGACCCTGTCGGCGCGGGCGCTCTCCGGGATCACCCTGTACGAGCCGGCCGAGATGGTGATCGCGGCGCGCGCCGGCACGCCGCTCTCGGAGGTCCAGGCGCTGCTCGCCGCGCGCGGCCAAATGCTGCCGTTCGAGCCGATGGACGCCCGGGCCCTGATGGGCAGCGCCGGCGCGCCGAGCTTCGGCGCGGTCGCGGCGGCCAACAATTCCGGGCCGCGCCGCATCAACGCCGGGGCCGCCCGCGACAGCCTGATCGGCGTGCGCTTCGTCAACGGCCGCGGGCAGGCGATCAAGTCCGGCGGCCGGGTGATGAAGAACGTCACCGGCCTCGACCTCGTGAAGCTGATGGCCGGCTCCTGGGGCACCCTCGGGCTGCTGACCGAGGTCACCTTCAAGGTGCTGCCGGTGCAGGAACGCGTCGCGACGCTGGTCTTCTCGGGGCTCGACGACGCCCGCGCCGTCGCCGCGCTCGCCGCCGCGCTGGGCTCGCCGTTCGAGCTCACCGGCGCGGCGCACCTCCCCGCGGGGATCGACGGCGAGGACCCCCGCACGCTGATGCGCCTCGAAGGCTTCTCCGACTCCCTCGACTACCGCATCGGCGAGCTGCGCAAGCTCCTGAAGCGCTTCGGCGCCGCCGAAATCCTGGATGGCGAGCCCGGAGCCGCCCTGTGGACGGCGATCCGCGACGCGACGCCGTTCGCCGGCTCGGCGGACGCCGTGTGGCGACTCTCGACCGCTCCGACGCGCGGGCCGGCGCTCGCCGCCGCGATCGGCCGCACGATGCCGGCCCGCTGGTTCTACGACTGGGGCGGCGGCCTGGTCTGGCTCGCCGTGCCGAGCGCGGGCGATGCCGGGGCCGCGGCGATCCGCGGGGCGCTCGTCGAGCACCGCGGCCACGCCACGCTGATCCGCGCGCCCGACGCGGTGCGCGCCGCGGTGCCGGTGTTCCAGCCGCTGTCCGAGCCGCTGATGCGGGTGACGCAGGGGATCAAGGCGGCGCACGATCCTGCGGGGGTCTTCAACCCTGGGCGGATGTACGCGGGGATGTAAAGTGAAATTGAAACTAGATTTGCGGCGAGCCCTCGCATTGGCGATTATCGAATCACAGTATAAATACATGGAGATGACAGGCAAAAGAGAATTTCGTGCTGTAGAAAAGTCTATACCTGAAAAAGTACTTGAAGTTTCTGCTGCAAGAGAATGCTGGAATATCTTGAGAGGATATAATTACAACGTAATACAGGAATACACCTTCACAAATATAAATCGAAATTTAAGAGATCATTTTTCTGATACGAGAGCGAAGAAGTATAATAACGACATAAGGAGGGTGGATATAGCAATAATTGACGATTCTCAGAGAATTTGTGCGCTTATCGAAGTAAAAAGAAAAGGATCTTCGAGAGACATCTATCCGTCCGGCGACGTCACGAGGCTTAGGGAGCTTAGACATTATATCAAAGAAAGAACTGGATCGGATATAGATGCTATTTTTGTTTATGCAAGCACAATGCATTATTATGACGAAGACATGTTTAATTATAATTTAGAAATCGAAAATGGCCTTACAGGGGAAAAATTTAGCAGTAAGCCATTTGTATATTTTGACAAAAATAGAACACATAAGATATTCGAAAACGACTTGAGTTTTTGTTTTGGAGCAGTGTGCGGAATAGTCTGAAATGCAAACCAATTTCTCCCTCGCTCAGCTCGCCGACCCGGCGATGGCGACCTCCGAGAAGATCCTGCGCACCTGCGTGCATTGCGGGTTCTGCACGGCGACCTGCCCGACCTACCTGCTGCTCGGCGACGAGCTGGATTCCCCGCGCGGGCGGATCTACCTGATCAAGGACATGCTCGAGGGCGGCAAGGCGGCGAGCGCCGAGGTGGTCAAGCACGTCGACCGCTGCCTGTCGTGCCTGTCCTGCATGACGACCTGCCCATCGGGCGTGCACTACATGCACCTCGTCGACCACGCCCGCAGCCATATCGAGGAGACGTTCTCCCGGCGGCTCGACGACCGCGCGCTCCGGGCTATCCTGGCTTTCGTGCTGCCCCATCCCGGCCGGTTCCGGCTGGCCCTGTGGGCGGCCAAGCTCGGCGCGCCGTTCAAGCCGCTGGTCGCGCGCCTGCCGCGGGTCGGCAACCGCCTCGCCGCGATGCTCGACCTCGCGCCCGCCGCGCTGCCGGGCCGCGAGCCGACGAACCGGCCCGCGACTTTCCCGGCCGTCGGCGCCCGGGCCGAGAGGAAGCGCGTGGCGCTGCTGCGCGGCTGCGCCCAGAGCGTGCTCCGCCCCGATTTCAACGCGGCGGCGATCCGCCTGCTGACCCGGCACGGCGTCGAGGTGGTGCATGCGGACGGGGAGGGCTGCTGCGGCGCGCTCACCCACCACATGGGCAGGACGGGCGATTCGCACGCCCAGGCCAAGCGCACCATCGACGCCTGGATCGCGGAGGCCGACGGCGCCGGGCTCGACGCGATCCTCGTCACGGCGTCCGGCTGCGGCACGACGATCAAGGATTACGGATTCATGTTCCGCGACGACCCGGCCTATGCCGACAAGGCGGCGCGGGTCTCGGCGCTGGCCAAGGATGTGACCGAGTTCGTCGCCACGCTCGGCATCGCGCCGGTGATCGAGAGCGACCTCGTCGTCGCCTACCATTCCGCCTGCTCGATGCAGCACGGCCAGGGCATCCGCACCGAGCCGAAGGCCTTGCTGAAGCAGGCGGGCTTCACCGTGAAGGACGTGCCCGAGGGGCACATCTGCTGCGGCTCGGCCGGCACCTACAACATCCTGCAGCCGGAGCTGGCGGGCAAGCTCAGGGCGCGCAAGGTCGCCAACATCGAGCGCATGCGCCCCGACGTGATCGCCACAGGCAACATCGGTTGCGCCACCCAGATCGGGAAGGGCACCGCGATCCCGATCGTCCACACGGTGGAGCTGCTGGATTGGGCGACCGGCGGGCCACGGCCGGCCGCGATCGGGCGATCGGCCGAGCCGGCGCTGCAGGCGGCGGAGTGACGAACCTCAGCGTTCGAGCTGATAGGTGACCGGGATCCAGCGATAGCCGGTGCCGCTGCGCCCGACGTAGCCGAGCGAGGGGAACGAGGTGTGGTAGCCGGCGACGACGAGGTCGTCGGTGGCTGCCATGTCGTAGATCCGCCGGCGCGTCGCGGCGCCCGCGGCCTTGTCCATGTCGAACAGGGCGTGCCAGCCGGGCTCGGCGAGCGAGGCGACCTCGTGGTGGGCGCAATCGCCCCAGATCAGCATCCGCCGCCCTTCGCTCTCGACGTGGAAGGCAAGGTGGCCGGGCGTATGCCCGTAGGCCGCGAGCGCGTGGTGAGCACGACGACGTCGACCGCCTCCGGCGCGGTGCCGGCCGCCTCGCTCAGCCTTCGCGACATCCGGCGCTGACGACCGGTCAGGGTGCCCGCTCGCGAAATGACGCCAGCACGAAGACCCGGATCGCCGAGGACAGGTTCTGGCCGTCGCGGCCGGCATCGATCGCCCCGATCAGCGCCTGCACCGATTGGCCGCGTGCTGCGGCGATCTCGCACAGAGCGGTCCAGAACGGATCCTCCAGCGACACGCTGGTGCGGTGGCCGGCGATCATCACCGAGCGCTTGGTGATGCTCATCGCGGGCTCTTCCCTCCCTTCCCAACCTTCCCCGTCATCCCGGGGCGCCGAAGGCGAGCCCGGGATCCAGAACCGCAGGTCGTGCCTCGGATGCCGCCGTCGGCGGCTCTGGATCCCGGGCTCTGCTGCGCAGCCGCGGGATGACAGAGTGAAGCGGTATCAGAAGCAATTTACTTGGATCGGACGAGATCGGTGAACGCCGTGGCTCCCTCCAGGGAAACGGACGTCGCGCGGCGGCGCACCCTCGCTCAGGTCTCCGGATCCGGCCCGACCAGCTTGTGGCCCTCGTGGCGGGCGACCTCGATCGCCGTCTTGCGCTCCTGCAGGGTCCGGGCCTTCTTCGGGCGGCCGAAGGCGATGCGGTTGTCGGCCGCCTTCTCGTCCTTCTCGACCCGCAGGCGTGCCTTGCGGGCTTGGCGCAGGTTGATGATCTCGGCCATCGCGTCGATCTCCCGGGTCTCGGCTTCGGCCTACTCGGCGCTCGGGGCCAGCATGGTCTCGGGCCGCACCACGCGCTCGAACTCGGCCTCCGTCACGTAGCCGAGGCGCAGGGCCTCGTGCTTCAGGGTGGTGCCGTTCTTGTGCGCCGTCTTGGCGATCTCGGCGGCCTTGTCGTAGCCGATCGAGGGCGCGAGCGCGGTCACCAGCATCAGCGAGCGGCTCATCAGGTCGGCGATCTTGTCCTCGTTGGCCTTGATCCCGACGACGCAGTTGTCGGTGAAGCTCACCGCCGCGTCCGCGAGTAGGCGGATCGACTGCAGCACCGCGTTGGCGATCACCGGCTTGAACACGTTGAGCTCGAAGTTGCCCTGGCTGCCGGCGAAGCTCACCGTGGTGCCGTTGCCGATCACCTGCGCGCAGACCATCGTCAGCGCCTCGCACTGGGTCGGGTTGACCTTGCCCGGCATGATCGAGGAGCCCGGCTCGTTCTCCGGCAGCGACAGCTCGCCCAGCCCGGAGCGCGGGCCGGATGCCAGCAGGCGGATGTCCTGCGCGATCTTGAACAGGCCGGCGGCGAGCGCCGAGAGCGCGCCCTGCGTGAACACCAGCGCGTCGTGGGTCGCCAGCGCCTCGAACTTGTTGGCGGCCGAGGTGAAGGGCAGGCCGGTCAGCGCCGCGACCTTGGCGGCGAAGCGCTCGGCGAATTCCGGATGCGCGTTCAGCCCGGTGCCGACGGCGGTGCCGCCCTGCGCCAGCGCCAGCACGCCGGGCAGCGTCGCCGCGATGCGCGAGCCGCCGAGCGCGACCTGCGCGGCGTAGCCCGAGAATTCCTGGCCCAGCGAGACCGGGGTCGCGTCCTGCAGGTGGGTGCGGCCGATCTTGACGATCGATTCGAAGGCCTTCGCCTTCGCGTCGAGCGCGGTGTGCAGGTGCGTCAGCGCCGGCATCAGGCGCTCGGTGATCTCGCGCGATACCGCGATGTGCATCGCCGTCGGGAAGACGTCGTTCGAGGACTGGCCGCGGTTGCAATGGTCGTTGGGGTGGACCGGCGACTTGCCGCCGCGCTTGCCCCCGAGCCGTTCGTTAGCGAGGCTGGCGATCACCTCGTTGGCGTTCATGTTGGACTGGGTGCCCGATCCGGTCTGCCACACCACCAGCGGGAACTCGTCGTCGTGCCGGCCCTCGACCACCTCGGCCGCCGACGCCGCGATCGCCTCGGCCACCTTCGGGTCGAGGCCGCCGAGATCCTGGTTCACCAGGGCGGCCGACTGCTTGACGAGGCCCAGCGCGTGGACGAGCGGCGCCGGCATGTGCTCGGTGCCGATCTTGAAGTTCTGAATCGAGCGCTGGGTCTGCGCCCCCCAATACCGGTGCGCCGGAACCTCGATCGGCCCGAAAGTGTCGGATTCCGTGCGGGTGGCGGTCTCGGGCTGCGGCGACATCGTGGCCTCTACGTTCGGTGCGGTGCGGTGCCTACCTACGACAGGCGGCGGCAAATCGCGAAGGCGCTTTTCCGGCCGTGTCCCGACAAACGCGGCGGCCTGTTCCCCGTCGCGCCAAGCAAGGATGGCGCCCGAATGACGGCGACGATCGCGATCGACACGGATGCGCCGGTGGCGTCCCGCTTCCGGCCGCCGGTGCCGGCGCCGCGCCGCACGGCGATGGGCCTGTTCGAGTTCCTCAAGGCGGCGCGCAAGAACCCGATCACCACCTGGATGGAGGATCACTTCACCGCCCCCGTGGTGGCCGGCGACGGCGCCATGGGCCGCATCACCGTGGTCAGCGACCCGGCACTGATTCGCTACCTCCTCGTCGAGAACGTCGGCAACTACCGCAAGGACGACCTCCAGCGCCGCGTCCTGGCGCCCGGGCTCGGCAACGGCCTGCTCAGCGCCGAGGGCGACGCCTGGAAGCTGCAGCGGCGGACGCTGGCGCCGATCTTCTCGGCGCGCACCGTGCAGGGTTTTTCCGATGCGATGAACGCGTCCGGCGCCAAGCTCGCCCGCCGCCTCGTCCGGCGCGACGGCACGCAGGTCGACGTCGCGCTGGAGATGACCCGCGTGACGCTGGACGTGCTGGAGCGGACGATCTTCACCCAGGGCCTGCCCGGCGATCCCGATGCGCTCGGGCGGGCGATCACCCGCTTCCTCGAGGCCGTCGGGCCGATCGACCCGCTCGACGTGTTCGGCGTGCCCGATTTCGTGCCCCGGCTCGGACGCCTGCGGGCGCGGCCGGCGGGGCGCTACTTCGCCGAGGTGGTCGAGGAGCTGATCGCCCGCCGCAAGGCGCTGTTGGCGGCCGGCGGCGCGCCGCAGGACCTGATGACGCTGTTGCTGGCGGCGCAGGACCCCGAGACCGGCAAGGGCCTCACCGACCTCGAGGTTCAGGCCAACATCGTCACCTTCATCGCCGCCGGGCACGAGACCACGGCGAATGCCCTGACCTGGGCGCTGTACTGCTTGGCGAAGGACGACGCCGCCCGCGAGCGCCTCGAGTCCGAGGTCGACGCGGCGGGCGACGGCGACGTCGCGATCGAGGCGCTGCCCTTCGCCAAGGCGGTAATGGAGGAGGCGATGCGCCTGTTCCCGCCGGTGCCGTTCCTCAGCCGCCAGGCGATCCGCGACGATCGACTCGGCCGCATCAAGGTGCCGCGCGGGTCGATGGTGCTGGTCGCGCCCTACGTGCTGCACCGGCACCGCACCCTATGGGACGATCCGGACGCCTTCGTGCCGGAGCGGTTCCTCGGTGCGAACCGCGACGCGATCCCGCGCTTCGCCTACCTGCCGTTCGGGGCGGGCCCGCGCGTCTGCATCGGTCAGAGCTTCTCGCTGCAGGAGGCGGTGATCGTGCTGGCCCACATCGTCCGCGCCGTGCGGTTCCGGATGCCGGCCGATCATCCGCCGATGACGCCGCTGCACCGGGTGACCTTGCGGCCCGAGCACGGCCTGCGCATGGATGCGACCCGCCGCTGAGGCGGGCCGTCCCTATCGTGCGACCGCCCCGACCATCGGCCCGAGCGGGCGGCTGATGTCGCTGCGCTTGAGCGTCGGCGCGTAGAGGCTCGACACGCTGCCGTCGAGGAACAGCGCGTTGCGGCAGCCGAGGTCGTCCCGGAACAGGCGCGCGAAGGCGCCGAAGGTGACGGGATGCTCTGAGATCGCGAACACCGCCACCCGCCCGTCGTCGCGGACGCCGACGCCGTTGCGGATCTTCTGGCTCGGCCCGTCGGCAGAGATCTTGGGGTGGATCTGCCCGTCGATTACCAGCATCGGGCCGGACTGCGTCGCGAAGTCGGGCCTCAGGCGTGCCTTGAGGTAGTGCCCGGTGTCGAGCACGCCGGCGCGCTCGCTCTTCACGTAGAACACGCCGTTCGGCTTGAGGTGGAAGTTGCCCGGCCCGTTGGCGGTCGAGACGCCCTTCATCTCGCGGCCGTCCTCGACGTAGAGGCCGACCGGGGCCTGGCCCTTGTCGTACATGCCGGCGTTCATCGCGAAGCTCAGGCGCGGGCCCTGCTTCTCGGCGAGCGCCGAGAGCGACGAATAGGGCTGCCCGTCGGCGCCGAGCCAGAACAGCCGCACGCGCTGGCGGCGGAGATCGACGGTGCACACGGTGAAGCTGTCGCCCTGCGCCTGGACGGGCCGGCAGGCCTCGGGGACGGCCGTTTCCGCGCGCGCGCCGCCGCTCGAGACGGCCAGGAAGGCGAGAGCCGCCGCTAGGGTCGGACGTAACATCATCGTGAGGCCTCGAAGCAGCCGAGCCATTCGCACGCCTGCGGCGCGTCTCCTCACCTCAGAATGCGACGCTTTTCAAGCAGCCGCGATGGCCGCAGCGAGGAGGCGGTTTCGAATGTCGCAGCCTGAACCGAAATCGGCGCCTGCGCGTTTCTCGGATGATGGGGGTTACGGTCACGACTCTTCTGGAGATGGTTTGATGAAGCGTCTTCTTCTTGCTTCGACGTTGATGGTCGGAGCGCTCGCTTACCTGCCGGCGTCGGCCGAGGCGCGCGGCTTCGGCGGTGGCTTCCATGGCGGTGGGTTTCACGGCGGCGGCTTCGGCGGGTTTCGTGGCGGTGGCTTCGGCGGGTTCCGTGGCGCCGGCTTCCGGGGCGGTTTCGGCGGCTATCGCGGCGGCTTCGGCGGATATCGGGGCTACGGTTACGGCCGCGGCTACGGGTACGGCCTCGGCGGCCTGGGTCTCGGTGTCGGCCTCGGCCTCGCCGCCGGCGGCCTCTACGGGGGATACGGCGGCTACGGCTACCCGGGTTACGGATACGGCTATGGGTACGCCCCGGCCGCCTACGGTGGCTACGGTTACGGTTACGGCGGCGAGTGCGTGACCGTTCCCCGGGTCCGCTGGACGCCGTACGGCTATCGCCGCGTGCTGGTCGAGCGCTGCTACTGAGCGGATCGACGACGGAAACGAGAAAGAGGGCTGCCCGCGGGCGGCCCTTTTTTGTTTCGGCTCAGCGCTGGCGGCGCATCTCGTCCCGGCGCATCGGCATCGCGTCGATCGTCGAGAACAGCCGCAGTGCCGGGATCGGCTCCGCCGCCGTGATCTTGGCGCCGCCGTCCTTGCCGACGAGCACCGCGCGGAACGCGTCGGCCGGAAGGCGCAGCTGCCGCCGGATCACCGCGGCGCTTTCCCCATCACCCACCGCCTCGACCACCACGAGATCCCGCTCGCCGAACCCGGCACGCGCCGCCTCGACGGCGGCGCGCTGCTCGGCGAGCCGGCGATCGTCGGCATCCGGGGCGGACAGGACGAGCACGCGCGACGCCTGGCGATAGCGCGCCAGCGGGTCCTGCGCCGCGGCGGCCTGGCCGGCGAGGGTGATCGACGCGATGGCGAGGGCGAGTCCGGATCCGACGCGCATGCGGTTGCTCTCGTGTTTTGGGGATCGGTTCGATCGGGCAACGCGGAACGCGCGCGACGGTGACATCGGGCCTCGCCGCTGCGACATGATAGGCCGATCGATCCTCGACCCTCACGGAGACCCGGCATGGCCGCCAAGAACCGCCGCATCGTCCTCGCCGCGCGTCCGCACGGCGAGCCGACCTTGCAGAACTTCCGCCTCGAGGAGGCCGTCGTCCCGACGCCGCGCGCCGGCGAGATCCTGCTGCGCACACGCTGGCTCTCGCTCGACCCCTACATGCGCGGCCGGATGAGCGCGGCGAAATCCTACGCGCAGCCGGTCGGCATCGGCGAGCCGATGACCGGCGGGACGGTGAGCGAGGTGATGCGCTCCGAGCACCCGGACTTCCCCGTCGGCACCCTGGTCCAGGCCTTCGGCGGATGGCAGGAGTTCTCGGTGTCCGACTGCAAGGGCCTGCGAAAGGTCGATCCCGCGGTCGCACCGCCGACGACGGCGCTCGGCGTCCTCGGCATGCCCGGCATGACCGCCTATACCGGGCTCCTCAATATCGGCGAGCCGAAGCCCGGCGAGACCGTGGTGGTGGCCGCCGCCGCCGGGCCGGTGGGGTCGCTCGTCGGGCAGATCGCCAAGCTCAAGGGTGCGCGCGCCGTCGGCATCGCGGGCGGCCCCGAGAAGTGCGCCTACCTCACGCGCGAGCTCGGCTTCGACGCCGCGGTCGACCATCGCTCCGACGACCTGCCCGGCGCGCTGGCCGCCGCCTGCCCGAAGGGCATCGACGTCTACTTCGAGAACGTCGGCGGCGCGGTCTTCGAGGCGGTGCTGCCGCTGCTGAACGACTTCGCGCGCATGCCGGTCTGCGGCCTGATCGCCGGCTATAACGCCACCGAGCTACCGCCCGGCCCCGACCGGTCGCCGCTGCTGATGCGCGCGGTGCTGACCAAGCGCCTGCGGATCCAGGGCTTCATCGTCTGGGATTTCGCGAGCCAGATCGACGCCTTCGAGCGGGAGGTCGGCGGATGGATCGCGGATGGATCGGTGAAGTACCGCGAGGACGTGGTCGAGGGCCTGGAGAACGCGCCCGAGGCCTTCATCGGCCTGCTGAAGGGCCGCAACTTCGGCAAGCTCATCGTCCACGTCGCCTGAGCGGGACTTCGCAGCCGGCGCCGCGCGATGCGGCACCGGCTTGCCGCGTAATCGGAACAAAGATAGAACACAGGAGGCCGGCGCCGCGTGTGGGTGATGGGGACAAGCGCCGCTGCGCCGGTTGCCCGGGCTCGTCCCGAGGCTCATGAAGAGCACCCGCGGGTTCGGCCGGACCGAGCCCTGTGAGATCCGACGGCGAAGGAGAGAGCGATGGCGGGCAGCGTCAACAAGGTCATTCTGGTGGGCAATCTCGGGCGCGATCCCGAGACGCGCCGCCTCGGCTCCGGCGATCCGGTGGTCAACCTGCGCCTCGCGACCTCCGAGTCGTGGAAGGACAAGGCGTCGGGCGAGCGCAAGGAGAAGACCGAGTGGCACTCGGTCGTGATCTACAACGAGAACCTCGCCCGCGTGGCCGAGCAGTACCTGCGCAAGGGCTCGAAGGTCTACATCGAGGGCCAGCTCCAGACCCGGAAGTGGACCGACAATTCCGGCGTCGAGAAGTACACCACCGAGGTGGTGCTCCAGCGCTTCCGCGGCGAGATGACGATTCTCGACGGGCGCGGCGGCGGTGGCGAGATGGCGGCCGACGACGAGGGCGGCGGCCAGGTCAGCCGCGGCGGCGGCGGCGGCGAGTATGGCGGCGGCCGTTCCCAGGGCGGCAGCGAGCGGCGTCAGCCCCCGGCGCCCGCGGGCGGTGGCGGCGGTTCGCGCGGCAACTACGACCTCGACGACGACATCCCGTTCTAGGCAGCACCCGCCCGCCGGGCGCCGTCGGCACCTTGCTCCTGATATTGTGAAGGCCCCGGATCACGCATCCGGGGCCTTTTTCGTTCCGGGTTCCAAAGCATCGTCGCTCACGGATCGAGCAGATCGCGAACGGCGGAAAGTCATTTTTTCCCGGCCGACATGATGCGCCGCTCTCCGCAAGTCTTTATCCCGGCCGATCGCCTTATTGTCCTAGATGAGGGGGTGTTCCGTGCGACCGAGGGTTGTGCTCATGTCGTGATGACGCCGCAGGATGTCATCTAGGGTTGGTAGGGCGATTCAACTTTGGTTTAGATCTTCGGGTGGATAGCGTCTGAATAACGTATCTCATCCGCCTCAGGTGTCATGCCTCGCCGCCTCGTCCGCGCATTTCGCCCATCACCGATCCGCACGTTCGCCGCCGCCGCCGAGGGGGCCGCCGCGGTCGAGTTCGCCCTCGTGTCGTTGCCCTTCCTCGCGCTGGTCGGCGCGATCATCCAGATCGCGTTCGTGATCTGGGCCGGCCAGAACTTCGACCGCACCGTCCAGAACGCGGTGCGCGGCCTGTTCACCGGCCAGTTCCAGATCGCCAACAGCGGGACGACCAGCGCGGCGGTC
>NZ_JAKSYA010000157.1:0-47361 GCF_022829485.1 Methylobacterium sp. J-059 | reverse complement strand
GCCGGCAAACCCTTCGACGCCGGCTTCCTTTGACGCAAGATCCTTTTGACGCAAGACCCTTGGACGCGAGTCCTCTTGCACGACGGACGGAATCGATATGACGAGCGGCACCGCGAAGTGGGTCTACACCTTCGGCGACGCTCGACGAGCGTGGGGTGCGTGCCGGGATGCGGGGTGAGCTCGCCGATGGCAGGGACGAGCGACAGGGCGGCACCGATGCCGACGCAGCAGATCGGCAAGGACAGGGGCAGGACCCGGAGCACCATCGGCAGCCATGCCGTCAGAAGCACCAGGACACCGAACCCGGCGACGACGAGGACATAGGTTTCCATCTCAGGGCGAACCGTCCCAAGTGCGGTCACGTTCCCGATACCGGCTCCTCTGCGACCCTGGCGACCTGCGGGGCCACCACAAGACTATCGTCGACTTCCGACCGTCGTCCGCGAGGAGCGGTTCGAGTTCGCGGCAGAGCGGGACTCCAAGCCCATCTGCAGGCGAGCGGCGCCGACAAGGACAAGCTGACGGCAGGGCAGAAGGCCGAACGTCGCAACCGTGCGGTGGCGGAACCACGCCCTCGCTACGACGCTCCAGCCCCGCGCAGTTGCGGTTGGGCCAACGGTTTTTCGCGGTTTGGAACGCTGCCTCGCCGGGAATGCAGCTCGCTTTCCCGGCGCTCGGTGGGGTCATGCTGCTCGAGCGGCGACCTTCGCGAAGGTGCCGGTCGCGATCTGCTCTTGGAGCTGCGCCTTGAAGTCCGCGATGCCGAGGACCTGAACGGGATTGCCCGCATCGTCGAGAAACTCGTAGAGCGCATCCTCGATATTGCGGTTGCTGAAGAAGACGATCGCATCCTCGTCGCCGCCACCCTCCATGTGGGGGTCGGCGTTCGCGACGCCCGAGACGTAGCTGCCCGTCGGACGGGTCTCCTTCAGGGTTCCGTCCTCGCGGTAGAACCTCAACTCACCTTGCATCACCAGCGTTACGTACGGGCTCTTGTGCCGGTGCAGCATCACCCGCTGGTTGGCGGCGAACTTGAACACGACGTCGACGATGCGGTTCTCCTCGTCGACCTTGTAGACGAAGAAGGCGATGTGCGGCAGCCAATCCAGGGTCCGCCAGGTGATGTTGGTTTCGTCGAACGTATGCTCGGACATTTTGTTTCCTTCCGTTCCCCCATCCCGCCGCACTCGGCGGACGCGCTGTTTTCAGCTGCTTCGGATGGTTCGACGTAGACGCAACGTCCTCCGCGAAGAATCGATACGCGGCTTTTTCGCCGATCCGTCATGCGTCCAACGTCATCGGGCGATCACGTCCGCCCGTGATATGGGCCTCCGGTCAGCGTCTCTCGCTCCGCCTCGGGACTGCCATGGCCTCGATGAAGTTGCGGATTTCCGTCTGGCGCTTGTCGCCCTCCGTGACCTGGTCGTCCGGGCCGAGGCGCCAGGCGAGGTCCCGGGACATAACCCGCCAAGGTCGTCCCGGCTCCGGTCGCGCTTTCCCCGATCTCTTCAGGTCGAGGCCGGCATGCGCGACGCTTCAGCCCAGGGATGCCTCGGCTGCAACAAACGTGCGGATGGCTCGTTGATCGCCCATGTCCGCGAAGCGCCCCTTGGATGCCTCGGTGATCCTCGTGGTCGAGGACGACGATCGCGTTCGCCTATGCGCCGCCGAGATGCTTGAGGACGCAGGCCTGACGGTGATCGAGGCCGGCAACGCCGATGAGGCTTGGGACATCCTCGAACGGCGCTCGGATGTCGGGGTGCTGTTCACCGACATCGACATGCCCGGCTTGATGTGCGGCAAGACGCTGGCGGAGCGCGTCTACGCCTTGTGGCCGGATATCCGACTGGTCCTGACCTCCGGGCGACAACGCTTGGCGGATGAGGAGGTCCCCGATCACGGCCACTTCGTGTCCAAGCCCTACAGCACGCGGGATGTCGTGGAGGCCGTCGCGGACGCCAAGTAGGGCGCCCTCGACGTCAAGGTCGGTGCCAAGCCCCTCGTCGACAAGGCCATGGGCAAAGGCGTGATGCAAGCAAGGGCGGCGCGACCTGGAACAGGGTCCGCTGTCCGGGGAGGTCCACGGCAACTCGGGCCTTTCTACCAGTGGGTGCAAGCAAAAAACACGGTTGCCGACGCGGACCATCGCCGTTGTGCTCGTTCACCAAGCCCTTCGAGGCGATGCGAACAAGTAGCCGGTGACTATTCCAGGACCACGTTGATGGGGGGAAATCCAAGATGCCGGTTCGCGCTTTCGTGATTTTGATACTGGGATCGATCGCGACGCCAGCCTTGGCCTTGCAACCGCAGGACACCCTGCGGGACTGGAGTGCCGCAACGGGCGCGGACCGTGATCGTCTGCTGCAGCAGCTGGAGAAATCCAGCGCAATAGCTGCTCCGCGCAAGGATGTGTTGTCCTGCTTCAATGATGCCGCGCGCATGAATGCGCATGCCGACTTGGCGATCGGCGATGTGTTCAGGGCCTGTGCCAAGCAGGCATCGGAAGACTCGATCTGAGTGCCGACCATCCCCTGACCTCGCGCGTGAAGCGGAGAGGCGTTTCAGGACGCAGGGGACGGCTATCAGCCGAGCGAAACAGATGCCGCCCACGAGGGCGATCTGAAAGCCATTGAGGTTTGGAACCGATGCTCACGCAAGCGGCTATTCTCGTGACGGCCCTCCTGTTCGGCGGGATGGTCCTGTACTCGTTCGGTTTCGCTTCGTTTCTGTTCAGCGCGCTGCCCGCCGACGCGGCAGGCCCACTGCTGCGCCGCGCGTTCCCGCATTTCTACATCTTCGTCATGGTGTGCGCCCTCGGTGGCGCGGCGCTGACAGCCACCACCGATAGGGCATCGGCACTCATACTGGGACTGATCGCCGTCACGGCGCTCCTCGCGCGCCAGATACTCATGCCGGCCATCAATGGCGCGACCGACATGGGTAATCGCGCTCGCTTCGGCATCCTTCATACCGGATCGGTCCTGGTGACCCTGGCTCACATCGTTGGGTCCTCCGCAGTAATCCTGAGACTTTCCGCCTAGCCGCGTCCGATCAGGGGCATACCTGCAATGCCCGGGGGCATGCCAACGAGATCTCGGGCTTTCAGGACAGCTCGATCACCGAACCGTAGAGAGGCTGGTCAAGCGACCGCATGGCGCGTCCGCGGTTGATTGGGTCTCGTCGCGCATTCAACCAACCGGGAAACGACCATGGCCCACGTCCTCGTCATCGGCGCCAGCAAAGGTATCGGCCTGGAGACCGTGAAAGCGTCGCTCGCGGCCGGACATCGCGTCCGGGCTTTCGCGCGTTCGGCCACGACCATGACCCTGTCCGGTACGGGTCTGGAGCGTTTCACGGGTGACGCGCTGAAGGCTGGAGATGTCGCCGCCGCCCTCGACGGCGTTGACGTCGTCGTCCAGGCGCTCGGGGTGCCGGTCAAGGATCTGCTCGGCCCGGTGACGCTGTTCTCGGACGCGACCAACATGCTGGTACTGGCTATGGAGAAAGCCGGGGTCAAGCGCCTTGTCGCCGTCACCGGCTTCGGCACGGGCGATAGCAGAGACTCCATCGGCCTGCTTCAGCGCGTCCCGTTCCGCCTCGTCTTCGGTCGCGCCTACGACGACAAGGATGCGCAGGAGATGCGCATCCGCAAGAGCGACCTCGACTGGACGTTCGTTCGGCCAGGGGTTCTCACGCCCGGATCGGCGACCGGCCGCTACAAGGTTCTCACCGAGCCCTCAAAGTGGCGGAACGGCCTGATCGCGCGGGCCGACGTCGCCCACTTCATCGTCGGGCAGGTCGACCAGCCGACCTACGTGCGAAAGGCCGTCGTCCTGATCGGCTGATCGACCACGGCCGGACCCAGGCATCCAAAAATTCCGTGACCCGTATCGGATGCCGTGACGCGGCATGCGTTACCCTCGGAGCGGCGCGGCTCCCGCCCGAGGCCTAGGTCGACCGTCATGTTCGCCTCCGTCTACGTCATCCTGCCGGTCTCGGACCTCGCGCCCGCCGAGGCCATCCGCGCCTCGCTGGCGCCCTTCCAACGCGGCGGCAAGGCCTTGGCAATCCGGACCTCAGCCTGGCGACCGTGGCACACAGGCCCAGCGCGTCTCCAGCCGCCAAGTCCAGCCGATGTTCCAGGCGGAGGGCCAGACCTTGTCGGGCTTCGTCCTCGACCGACGCCTAAACCGCGCCATGCAGCGCCTCATCGAGGCCGAGGATGCCCGCCCGGTGAGTGCGATCACCTTTGATGTCGCCTTCGGAGACCTGTCCTACGTCAATCGGACCTTCCGCAAGCGCTTCGCCCTGACTTCGTCCCAGGTCCGTCGACTGGGCAGGACCACCGGCGCAGTAGCTTCGGGGCCGGCCGGAGCCGGCGAGCCACTGCGCGCTGAGCGGTAGAGCAGGCACGGACCTTCGAGCCAAAGCCGTAAGCATCGAAGCTCCTATCCATCCAGCGCAAGCCGATGGGTTCATCCATTCGAAGCAGTCCACGCGAGGAGGGATCCGACGTCGGATCTCAGTCGCTACGCGCTCAGATTCAGCCGATAGCGATAGGCATCGCCCCGGAACAAGCCCTCGACGTACTCGATCATGACCGAGTTTTGGTTGTAGCTGTGGCGCTTGATCAGCAGGCACGGAAGGGGCCGTTCGAAGGCGAAGATCTCGCATTCGTCCGCCGTCGGCATGGTCGCCTCCACCGTCTGCTCGCAGCGCACGAGGCGGCCGCCCGGATGCTCGCTTAGAAAGGCGTAGACCGAGCCGGAAAGGTCGCCGGTCTCGAGGGCGGGCACCGCGCGGATGTTGTACCAGGCGACCTCGCGCGACATCGGCACGCCGTCGCCCGACCGGACGCGCGTCAGGCGCAGGAACGGGGCCGTCGAGGGGAGGCCGAAGATCGAGGCGATCGAGCGGTCCTCGGTGACCGTCCGCTCCAGGATGCGCGAGGACGGGATCTTCCCCAGCTCCCGCATCTCCTCCGTGAAGCCCTTGAGCCGGTCCATGCCCGGGCGCACGGGCTCGGGGGGACGGCGCACGAGGAAGCCGGAGCGCCCGCGCGGCACGAGAAACTCGTCGTCGCTGAGCTCGGCATAGGCGCGCTGCACCGTGACGCGGCTGACCCCGAGGCTGTCGGCGAGCTGGCGCTCGGCCGGCAGGATGACGCCCGGCGGCAGCGAGCCCGAGAGGATCAGCTCGCGCAGCTGGCCCTCGATCTGCCGGTAGAGCGGCATCGCGGTGTCGCCGCGCAGGCGCAACAGAGAGATCACCGAGGGACGCTCGCCGCTCGCGATGTCCCGGTCGACCTCCCCCTGCATCGTCCGATTTTTGGGGCGCACGTGCGATCGACCTCCGGTACAGAGGCTTATATCGGATCGGCTCGGAGCGCTCCATGCGTGTCTTTGTCATCGGAAGCTTCGTGATCGCCTGCTCGGTCAAGGTCGCGCGGCTGCCGCAGGCGGGCGAGTCCCTCGACGGCTCGGCCTTCGTGGCCGAGCCCGGCGGCAAGGGCTTCAACCTCGCGTTCGCCGCGCACCGGCTCGGCGTCACGGTTGACGGGCTCTTTGCCGTGGGCACGGACGTGTTCTCCCCGGTGGTCCGCGCGACCTTCGCGCAGGTCGGGTTCTCCGAGGCCATGCTGGTGCCGCATGCCGGCTGAACGGGCGCCGGCGTCGCCTTCGTCGATGCAGCCGGCGAGAACTGCCTGGCGGTCTGCCTCGGCGCCAACCTCGCCCTCGCTGCGGAGGACGTCCGAGCCGCTGCCGCCCGCGTCGGGCAGGCGGACCTCGTGGCGGCGACGTTCGAATCGCCGGACGCCCCCATCCGCGAGGCCTTCGCCCTGGCTCGGACGCGGGGTCTTCCCACCCTGCTGAATCCCTCGCCGGTGCGTGCCCTCGACCCGGCGATCCTGGCCGACACTGCGATCCTCGTCGTCAATGCGGTGGAGGCGGCCGATCTGGGCCTCGGCGCTCCCGACGCCATCGCCGAGGCCCGGGCCGCGACGCCGGCCATCGCCGCCCTGCTGGACGGCGGCCTCGAGCTCCTGGTGGTGACCCTGGGGCAGTGCGGCGCGATCGCGTTCCGCCGCGGAGTGCCGCCCCTGCGCCAGCCGGCCTTCGCCGTGTCGGCGGTCGATACGGTCGGGGCGGGGGACGCCTTCGCGGCCGGGCTGATGGCGGGCCTGCTCGCACAACAGCCCCTCGACGCGACCCTGCGGCAGGCCGCGGCCTGCGGCGCCCTCACGACCCGCCGGTTCGGGGCCTTCGACGCCTTTCCGACCGCGCAGGCGTTGGCCGCCTTCCTGGACGAAGCCGGACCTCGCCTCAGGCCGCATCCAGGCACGGCGCCGTCTGCCCGCTGAACATCGAGAGCGAGGCGACGATGCTCAGCAGCTCCGCCTGCCGCTTGGTCCCGGTCTTGTTGAAGATCGAGGTGAGCTGGGTGCGAACGGTGCTTGTCTGGACGCCGACGCTCTCGGCGTAGCTCTGCAGGCGCGAGCCCCCGGCCAGCGCCTGGAGCAGGCGCGCTTCCGCCGGGGTGAGGTCGAACAGCAGGTTCAGGAGGCCGTCGTCCGGAACGGCCCACGCGCCGACGTGCACGAGGACGAGCAGCACCGCCGAGGCGCCGAAGACGTCGCCGGGGTGCCGGTCCAGGCGCATGACGTGAGCGATCTGAGGGCGGTGGTCGGAATAGCCGCGCACCGGCATGCTCTGCGTCGCATGCCGGCCGCCGCCGACGTTGCCGATCGCATCCTGCAGCAGCTTGCTGTTGATCAGGCTCTTGAACAGCAGGCCGCCGTGCTGGCCCGGCGGCAGGACCTCCTCCCGCTCCTGCATGCGGGCATTCATGGTCAGCCCCCGCCCCGAGGCCGACAGGACCGCCGCGGGAAGCCCGATCTGGTTGAGCGTCATGGTGGCGACGCGGGTGCGCTCGCAGCCGAACTGGGCGCCGAGCTGGCACGCGCGCGCGAGATGGGGCCGCAGGGCGTCGAGCCGAGGCAGGATGGCGGCCTCATGGGGGCCGGTCCGGGCCCGGCGTTCGGCGGTGATGATCGCGACGTCGCCGGTCGCCAGGGGAATCGTCGTCCCCACCTGCCAGAACGGCGCGTCGACCTCGCAGGGCCGCCCGTCATGGGAGCCCGGCACGAGGTCGACGTCGCGCATGAAGCCCGCATGAGCCAGGGTGCGCCACTGCGCCGTGCGCCCGCTGCCGCGCCAGGAAGCCGTGGTCGTGTGATGACGCAGGCGCTGCTCCAAAGTCGGTGAGGCGATCCACCGGGGCATGCCGACGGGGGGCAGCACCATGAGCACGGCACCATCCGAGTTCGCCGTATCGCCAAGAGATTGAAGGACCTCCGGCCAGAGCTCGGGAGTGCCTGCAGCCTCGTAGATCCGGTCGATGAGAGCTTCCCGCATCAGCACGCCCCACGGTGATCCCGCTGATCGCGATAAGACCAATATCAGTCCAAAATCGACGGCGGTATCCCTCAAACGGATGATGCCGGCGAGGAGGGACGGCGCCGCGAGCCCGCTTCCGGCAGGTTCGCCGGTGCGTCGCCTCGCCGGGGGCGGCGACAACGCGGCATCCAGCGTCGTGGGTGAAGCCGTGCAAAGGCCTGACGTGGCGGAGCTTTCCTGTTCGGCCGAGACGTCCGCGGCGGGCCTGCGGCGGCGCAGGCGGTGCCATCCGCCAGACGGAGGATGCTCGGGGTTCAACCATCCCTAGATTGTCGGCTCGCGGAAGGATCAGCCATGAGAACAATCGTCGCCAGCCTCATCGTCGTCTTGTCCTGCACCGGGATCCGGGCCGACGAGTTGAACGACATGCCGGACATCGCCTGCGCCCAAGCATCCTCGGCCCTGGAGCGCGCGCAAATCGGGTGCCCGGACGCCGACAATGCCGCGCCCGAGCCCCGGGCGGTGGCCTCGCCCCTCGACCGCCGGGAAGACGACTGAACGCAGTGCCGCCGCCATGGGCGTCATCGCCACGGCCCTGCTCGCCGGCGCGAGCCTTGGGCTGACTATCGCCGCGCCGATCGGGCCGACGAGCCTGCTTTGCGTCCAGCGCACGCTGGCAGGGGGCCTGCCGACGGGCGTCGCCACCGGGCTCGGCGTCGCCACCGTGCATCTGACATACGGGGGGCTGATGGTGCGCTGGAGCGCGGACTTGGCGGCGGCGTTCTCGAACGGGGCCGTGCTCTCCCTGGTCTCGGGGACGGTGCTGCTCGGCCTCGCAATCCGGGTGCTTCGCAGCGTTTCGGTCCTGCACGTGAGCGGCGAGCGCCGCCACACCCTCGCCGCGAGCTACGGCAGCGCGGTCGTGCTGGCCCTGGCGAATCCCATCACCCCCGTGCTGTTCCTGGCCGCCATGCCGGCCCTCCTCGCGCGCGCGGCCGCGCCGCTTCCGGCGCTGGCGGTCGGCGTCTTCCTGGGCTCGTTCAGCTGGTGGGTCGTGCTCAACACCGCCGTGTCCCTGTTCCGGCGCTGTGTCACCAATCATGTTCTCGGCCGGATGAACAAGGCCGCCGGCCTCCTCCTCGTCGTCCTCGCGTTGAGCCTGCTGGCTCGGGGGTTGGACGGCCGCTGGGTGGGCCTTTTGGACGGTCCGCCCAGGGACGGAACACGATCGGCCGGCCCTCCGATCGGTGCCGAGGGGCCGCGCGGGACCGACCGGGCGACAGCGACACCCTCGCCACCGGTCACGACATCCTCCGCCCGCTCTATGGCCGGGTCGTGGAACGCACCCTAGGTCGGCGTCCCCGTTACGATTCGGAATGATGGACATGCAATTTCAATATTGTCACAAAATTGCATTGATATTGTCCGCAGGGTTGTTGCTGTCTTCGGCTCCCGTCGATTCACGGGAGGAGATGTTCATCGAAACCGTCGAAGGCTGGGACATCAATAAGACACTTCGAAACAACGATCCGCTTCCCTGTCAAATGACCCATTCCTATCGCGATATGACGGACGGGGGAGCTCAAAATTCGGTCGGGATTACGAGATCGGACGGGCAAATCGTATTCATGCTGTCTTATGAAAGATGGAATTGGTCCGAGGGTGAAAGTCTTAAATCAGATCTGATAGCCGGGAATGAAACGATCAGCCCCGTCCCAACCTGGATCGGCAAGGGGACGATCCTGTACTGTCGTATACTCGACAGGGAAGTCCGCAAGCTGTCGCTGAGCCGGACGGTTTTCGTGCGGTTTCCCGAGGGAGATGCTGATTTCGACGTTTCGGGTATCGAGGGCGCACTTGCGGCGATGGACCGCTGCAATCGATCCGATACAAAGAACGGGATGGCGAGATAGTAATTCTGTGATTCAATTTGCATTCATATCGCTGAACACTGATAATTTTTGATTTGAATTACTTATATATCAAGACAATCACTTGCGCGAATGAGCCAATCATATAGATCGAAGTCTAGAAATACTGTGACTCTCCTCTCCTGGTTGTCGAAGGGATTCTTGGCGATGATGGACGGCACGCGTCGGGCGATCCTCGGCGGCATCACTCTGGCGGCCGGTGCGCTCTCAGTGCGGACTTCGTCGGCCGCCGAAGCAGACGGACATGCGGCCGGGTACGATGTGGCCCCTGCTTCAAAATTCGCATCGACGATCCCACGCAAGGTGGGCGATGCCGTCAGTTTCACGACCTCGCTCGACAAAGGCTCGCTCAAAGCGACATCGGGCGGCTGGGCGCGAGACGTGACAGCGAGAATACTTCCTATCGCAACGGACATCGCCGGAGCACATCTTTATCTCAACGCTGGCGGCGTCCGCGAGATGCATTGGCACACGTCGGATGAATGGGCGTATATCCTTGCCGGTCGCTGCCAAGTGACCGTGGTGGACCCGAGCGGGGAGATGGAGGTCGCGAATTATGGGCCGGGCGACCTGTGGTATTTCCCAAAAGGTCACAGCCACGCCATTCAGACCCTGGGGGCTGAACCCTGCCACGCCATTCTCGCCTTCAACGACGGTCTCTATGGAGAGCATGGAACCTTCGGTCTCAGCGATTGGGCGAGCCGGCTAGACCCTGCGATGATGGCGCAGGTCTTCGGGATGCCCGAGGACTCGATCGCAGGCATCCCATCCGGCGAGGTCTATATTCGTCAGGGCGCTCTGATGCCTCTCGACGGGCCGCAATCCCGGGCCACCAAGGTGCTCAGCCGATCCCGCACGCACCGATACCCGATGCTGGCAGCCGGTCCCCAGACGAGCTCGGACGGCGGATCGCTGGCGATTGCCTCTGCCGAAGAATATCCAATGTCCGCGGGCATGACAGGTATGTTGTTGAGGCTCCAGCCCGGCGCTCTGCACGAGCCGCACTGGCATCCAAACGCAAATGAATGGCATTACGTTTCTCGCGGACGGACGCGCGTGACGCTCTTTGCCCCGGACAAGCGGCTCTCTGTCGCCGAACTTTCCGCTGGAGATTGTGCTTACTTGCCACGCGGGTGTGGTCACACGGTGCAGAATATCGGCAAGGAGGAATGCGAAGTCGTAGGCGTGCTCGACAGCGGGTCCTATCAGGAAACGTCGCTGTCGGACTGGGTGCAACGTGTCCCGGCACATCTTCTGGCCAATAATCTCGGCCTTCCCGACGAGGCATTCGCGAAACTTGCGCGCAAGAAATCTGTCATTATAGCAGCAGCTTAGAGCGTCTGGAGGCTGTTATGGACCGTCATTCGGAAATACCAGATGAAGGGGCATGATCTCTTCACGCAGATCCTACCCATCCGATGTCTCCGATGACGAATGGGCGCTGGTCGTCTCGTACCGACGCTGTTGCGTGAGGATGCGGGGCAAGGCGAGCACGGCTTGCGCGAGGTGTTCGACGGCCTGCGCCACGTGATGAAGACAAGGGGCACCGTGGCGGTGGATGCCCCACGATCTGCCACCTTGGGAAGCCGTCTACCAGCAAGCGCGGCGCTGGCTGGCGGCGGCGGCTTCGAGCAACTCGCCGACGAATCCCGTACGCTGCCGCGCCTCGTCACCGGCCCCAATCCAGAACCAAGTGCCGCCATTCTCGACGGCCGGACCCTGCGCTCGATGCCCGAGAGTGGCGCGCGGGCCGGCTACGATGAAGCCAAGCGCAAGAAAAGCTCCATGATCCGTCTGGCCGTCGAGACGCTTGGCCACCTTCTGGCCCTGCGCGTCACGCCCGCCGACGCCGACGACTGCGCCCCGGTCGGGCGGCTGGCGGAGGCCATGCAAGCCACCAAGCTCCAGAGCTGAGACAACATGAAGGATTGACGGTCTTCGTCAGCGTTTTCTCTGAGCGAACCATTTTCTCGCGTCGGGACGAAGTCTCGTTGCACGAGTCGATGACGCATGCATCGAACGAGCCTAATTTGCCCTATACCTGGGACGTCAACTTCCCGATCTGCGTCCCGTTCGGCCGAGCGGCAGCCGTGGGTGCAAATTCGCTTCCGCATGGCTTAAAGCCATACCTTGAGGAAGATGGACATTCAGGGGACAGGCCAAATTTCGAATTCTATCGAGGAAGCGAGCTTCACCCGCGGGTCGCCGTTCTCCGATAGATGCAGGTATGGTTCGATCAGATCGTAAACCCTGGATGCTTCATTCGAGCCTTTCCTGCATTGATGGCGTCGGGTGATTGACGAAGCTGCCCCCTATGAAAGGGCAAATCCTAGATCTCCATGCGGCGTTAGTTCACTGCGAAGATGCCTTAAACTGTTTACGCCGCTCTGAAGATTGCGTTATACCTCAACGGGAAAATTGAAGGCATCCCACAAAGAGCGCTCCGATTGCGGATCTGGAAATCCACCAACGAGCCAAGCAATCTACAAATAGCCTGTTTGTTTTGGTTGTAAATACTGTATTGGGCGCGTATTTGAACGCATTCTAGCACATCAAAAGATTCGACGCAGTTCCAGCGTCAGCTAAAAATGATTTTACCAAAACTTTTGAGCTGAAAAATGGGGTTCAGGAGTGCGACTTATTATCAAGGATCTATTTAGCTGTCAACCACTGTAGCAGTTTAGTCGATCGCATGTAAATCGATAAATGAGGTGCGATATGTACCATAGAGTATATAATAAAAAACCTGACATCTTTGTTGTAAAATCAACCGTGACCGAAGATCTGTTCGACGAGTTCGCAATGGCGTGCGGGGCGACCTATCAGGCAACCATTCGGCACGCACGAGTCACGGCAGCATTGGAGCAGGGAGTTTTTCGTATTCAAAGATTTGATATTTGGACCAACGGTGAATCAGGAACGAAAAAGAAAATCGGCCAATTTTTGATCACAAAAGGTTTTAGGAACCTAAAGTTTCACCCAGGAATTTGTCTCCTTCAAGGTCATGAGCATCTTTGGAGTGAGGCTATGAGAATGGCTCTTGAAGCTCTGGGTGACGGACGATACGTTTATGGGTCACGTTTCAATCTAGAAGATCCGCGAGAAGACGAGATTGAGTGTATTCGAGGAGCTTATATTATCGAAGTCCATGACCATGTCGTCGAAGCGGTGGATTTTTCTCAATGGCCGACGTGGAATCATTATGTAAAAAACGTTAGCAACAACATCCGAAGGAACATTAAATATTTTGCAGAAAATACTCAAAATTATGATATAGAAATAAAGACTGGTATACAATTCATACGCCATATTCCGTCTCTGGTTTTCAGTCGATACAAGATGTATCGAAGAAAGTCGGTCAAGTGCAGTCTTTATGGGATGGTAAGGATGTACCTTACTCGATTGCTGAGTTCTGGAAGCAATTCGTATAGCGCTAGATTGCAAATCAATAAATCGAATAAGGCGACCTTTAGCGGGATCCAGTTCGGTGCTTTGGATTTCTACATGGACGGCGCTTCGGATGATAACGTCAGGGGCTGCGGATCATTTCTCGTTCTCGAAATGCTTGCGAGACTTTTCAACCGATCGCCCAATGGAAAATTCGTGCTTGGAAGTGATCCCAACCCAATTCGGGATCGAGAATCGAAATACACAACGCGACATCGTTATCGCCAAGACTTAAGGATATCATACTTTCCGACCAGCACAGTTGATTTCTATTACAAATCTCCAATAGACTGAGATCGTTCCTAATTCAAAATTATTGACAATCAAATACCGTCTAACAAGACTATCTATGAAATTATTGATTCGGTACTTAAGGTCAAGTCAGTGCTTTCAACGATATTATTTATCTGTCAGACGGAGTAGAAATACAATACGGCGTGTTCGATTTTGGGATATAGAAATATGCCCATCGACAATCGGTTTTATTTGTCGTTGCCTGCTGGAGCTGAGATCTACGCCCCGTCGGTTGGCGGCGGGTTTTTGGGTAAGGCGTTGATGGGCTGAGGAGCGTTTCCGATGCCGTCATCCCTGTTGATCAATCTGCGCGAGCGGGTTGTTGCGACCCTGACGGGGAGGCGCGACCTGCCATGGCTCCGCCGCCCGCTTCGAAGTCAGCGTGTCGCGTGCCAGCCGCTGGGCGAAGCGCGTGCGGAAGGAGGGACAGATCGCATCGTGGGCGCAGCGCAGCGATCAGCGCTCGCAGGCCATCGAGGTCCAAGCCAATCCGATCCAAGCAACTTACGAAGCGCATCCTGCGATCTGTCTGGACGAACTGCGCGATGCCCGGGCCGTGCAGGGCGTGGCAACCAGCACAGGCGCGCTGGCTCGAATCTTCGCCCGGCAAGGCATCACCCGTAAAAGGCGGCGCTGCGCGCGGTTGAACAGTCGCGGGCGGACGTGACGGCTACCCGTACCGTCCAAAATCCCTGAACCGCCATCCGGCGAGCATGCGGCTTCACACCGCTAGGATGTCGAAACAGCAGCAATGCCGCAGGATACAAAACGATTAAGCCGTCGCTTCATGATGGGACGCGACTCGACGCAATTTGTTTGATCGATATCGGACGTTGCGGAATTTGCTGTTGCAGCCTCGTGATGCGCTTTCCAAGCCGCGCGCACGGTTCGGCAATCAGAACATGAAAGACCCAGCCGCTCGTCAATACTAAGGGATAGACAATAATTATCATGGACCAAAGGGGAAGGACGTTTTGGAGAAAAAACGTGACGGCCGCCAGAATTGGCACTTGCACGAGGTAGACGCTGTATGAAATCCTTCCCAGGAATTGTAGCGGCGGAGCCAATAAAAAACGTTCGATCCGACCTGGCGCGAGTGCTGCGGATATGACGAAAACCGATCCGGTTGCGACGCCAATATTGTGAAAGGCGTGTGTCTGCGACCAATGAGTTTGAACCATCAGCAGGCCGGCACACATCACGAACTCGCCAGCGTGGTATCTTGAGGTCGTCTCGAAGAACCGCCGGATTCTATCCAGATTGAGGGCCATCGAGGCGCCGATGACAAAAAATATCGTGTAATAGGCAGTATGTTGGAGTTCCCACAAAATGGTTCCGGTCAATGAAGTCTCAGGCACGGATCTGAGGAGGACGTGTATTGCTGCTACGATGAGAAAGCATCCCAGGATAAGAATTAATGATGCTCTCCATTTCCATGAGATCATGGGTATCATAAGCAGAGGAAACAGGAGCGAGACACGCATTTCCCAAACAAGGGAATGAACAGCTCCGTTGAGGCGGAAGTTCGTCTGCCCCAGCATCAGTGCATGCTGCACGAGGTTTTCGATCGTAACAGGTGCCGACCAAGTTTCGGTATTGATCCAATTGCTGCCCCCGGAAATATGAAAAATCGGTTGAAGAAAATAGACTGCAACGGCCGCAATCGCAATAATCGCAACATACGGAAGATAAATTCGGGAGATGCGCTTGACCAAGAATGCGCGATACTGCGGAGGGTGTCCTTCGATCCAAGGCAAAGCCAGCACCAAGCCACTCAGGACATAGAAGAGCGTGACCGCTTCATAGCCCGACCAGAAAATTCTCGATGGGGTATAGAACAGGATATATTCCGTGACGGATCTCGCTTCCGTTGTCCAGTCGGAGTAGAAATAGTCGCTGTAAGCGGGAATGATCGTAAGGCAGTGATGATTGAGCACGATGGCGGCTGCAAGGCCACGAACCGCGTCGAGAGCATGCAAGCGCTGTGGCAATCCCGCATCGATTTTGGCGAGATCGCTATCCGTCGCAAGATTGTTTGCAGTCCGATCCGGCATGACAATATTCGCCTTCCTCACATGCCCTTTTGGAATAGCTCTTATCTCGTTGCGGGTGTTGTCGTACGGATCATCTGCGGGCTCAATGGCGATTTGGGGGAGCGCTTTGGTTGTAGGTCCGCGCTTCGGAGCCGAATGGAAACTGGCGCGAAATTGCCACCGAGCAGATTGTCGGGAGCAGCCGTTTCTCAGCTTGGTTCACCGGCTCGAAGAGGTTCGTCTTTTGGTTCGACGCGAAGAGGTTCGTCTTTTGGTTCGACGCCACGTCCGAGGGTTTCACAATCGTCGTCGAGATGTCCGATCAAGCAAGAGCCGGCGCTTGATCGAGGCTGCGGCGACGCGGTGAGAGCCCAAGCGTCTGCGCGCGCGACATGATTTTATTCAAGACTTTGATAATGTTTCGAAATGCTGCGCTGCGAAGGCCGCGTTCTGTGCCAGGTTCCCCATGGAAGTGCCGCCCTGACGGAGCCAATCAGTCACCTGATTCCATCCCATGAAGAGAGCGCTGAGAATGCTCGCCAGGTCCTACGGCGTCACTCGGATCTCGCCTGCCGGTCGACCTCTGGCCATCCACGCGAGGCCGGTGATGTCACGCGGTGATCCTCTGAGCAGCATGGGCTTGGCCTTCACATTTCGGTATCGCGATCCTGCCGAGGGTGAATTGATCCGCTCATCGTTCGGGCTGCTGGATTTGGATCGGCAGAAAACGGATTCGGCCATCGTCACTGCGATGGACCGGATTGCTGCCGCAACTTTGCAACCCAGGGGCGCGCCGATCGGAACTTTTGTCGAAAGGTCTGTTTTCTCAGATATGGGAGATCATTAACCGTTTTTTAACCATGTCTATCGAATTGCTGATCTGCTTGACCGGATGGCGACAAGCCTCTTTGGGCGCAGATGATGCATATGGGACGATCGATTTCGCTTCGGGTCCTGCTGGCCGCGATCCTCGTGGTCGCGGTGCTTGCCGGCGGTGCCTGCGTGCTGCTCGTCGGCTCTGAAGATGCTGCGGAGACTGCGCGCAGGAGCGAAGCGGACGTCCGTCGTACGGCGAACCTGATTTCCGACAGGCTGAGCGAGGAATTGGCGACGGTCGGGCGTGATGTCAGCCTTGCTGCGGAAAACACGGTGCTCGGGCGCGAGGGGAACGGGACGACGGTTCAGCAAGTCCTCGGACGCTGGCGTGCTCTTCATCCGGGATATGCCGACATCCTCGTCGCCGACAGGAGCGGTCGCGTGCTGGTCACCGCGAGCGGATCGCTCGCCGGCGCCGACGTGTCTGGGACGACCTGGTTTTCGCGCGGCCTATCCGGGATCGTGATCGGCGATGCGAGCGATCGCACCCGCACGGGCGGCGACGTCCCGCCGAACGTGATCATCGGCGCGCCCGTTCGCGCCGGCGGCACAACGGAGATCGGCGTCCTCGCGGTCCAGCTCAAGCCGGACTGGATCCAGGAGGTGGTCGCCGCCCTGCGCCGCAACCTCGGGGGTGCGGCACGCGACTCCGCCATTCAAGTCATGAATGCCGGCGGGCGTTCGCTTCACCGGTCGACCGGCTTGGCGCAGGTGGGTCGAACCCATGAGGCCACCGCAGCCATCGCCGAAGGCGCCGGGCTCGGCTGGATCGTTTCGGTCAAACAGCGCGATCTCGTCGAGGACGCCGCCGGCGCAGGCCCCGCCACGTTCCTCGCCCTCGCCGCGGCGGCCCTCGGCGCGGCTTATATCGGCGGCGCGGTCGGGGGACGGCTCGGCCGCAACGTGCAACGGATCGCCGACGCGGCCCGTCAGGACCGGGTGGATCTGCTCCGTCGTGATGTGCCCACCGCCGATCTCGCCAACCTGGCCGATGCCGTCGGCGCCTGCATCGGACGGAGCCAGGGACGGGAGCGCCTGCTCGGGGAGTCCCGGGGAGCCCTGGCACGCAGCCGCGACCGCGTCCGCTCGGCGAGGCTGCTCGGGGGCTTCACGAGTTGGGAGGTCGACCTGCGGAACGGGCAGGTGACCTGGGCAGACGGCGCGGCCGCCGCGGTCGAGAATGCCGCCGAGCGGGCGTGTACGCTCGAGGAGATGCTCGCGCGGATCGAGGTCGACGACCGCGCGCTGCTCAAGAACACGATGCGCGCCGTGTGCGAGGAGCCCGGCTCCATCCGAGAGGCGGTCATTCGTTCTCTCGCCGGTCCCGATGACAGTGCAGGCCGCCGCCTGGTCCTGCGCCTCACCGCCGTCGCGCTCAACGGGCAACCGGTCCGTCTCCACGCCTTGACGCGTGAGATCGCCCAGGTCGCCCTTCCCGCGCCGTCCACCGGATCGGTCGCGCCGGGGGCCGTGCTGGCGGAGGTCGGTGAACCGCCGGCCGCCTTCCCGGCACAGGCGATCGTCGCGGGGATCGCGCACGACATCGGCGGCGCCCTCGACGCGATCTGGGCCGACCTGCGCGACATCGAAAACGATGCCGCCTTCGCGGATGACAACGCGATGGAGACCGCACGGCGCGATGTCGCCCGTGGTTCCGCACTCTTGAAGCGCATGTTGGCCCTCGTCCAGCCCGACAGCCCGGTCGTGCAGAACGGCGACGCCGCGCGCGTCGTGACCGAGACCGTCGACTTCATCCGCGCGGCGATCTTGCCCGGGCTCGTGCTGACGCCGTGGGCGGGCCCCCTGCCGGAGCTCGCATGCGGCATTCGCGAATTGGAAGTCGCCCTGCTCAACGTCGCCAGCGATGCACGCGCCTCCCTCCCGACCGATGCGATCGTGACGCTTTCGGTCGAGGAGGCGTCTGATCACGGCGACGCCCAGATCGGCCTGCGGGCCCGATTCTCGGCCCCGGACGGCTTCCGGGCCGATCGTGGCGTCGCCGCGGTCCGGGACCAGATGGACGCGATCGGTGGGGCCATCGGCGTCGCGACTGCGAACGCGGTCATCACCATCACCCTGACGTTCCCGATCGCACGGGAGAGCCTTGTGCCATCCGATCCCGCCCGTGAGGCGGAACAGGTCCTGCTCGTCGAGCCCGATGCCGTCCTTCGCGCCTCGACGGCCGAGAGCCTGATCGGTCGCGGCTATGCGGTGACGCCCGTGGCGTCGACGGAGGAGGCGAGCGAGGCTCTCGCCGAGTCCCGCGCCTACGCCGTCCTGCTGTGCGCGCATGCGATGCCGGCGGTGGACGGGGTCTTTCTGGCCGACGTCGTGTCGCGCACGCATCCGGCGACGGCCATCGTGCTGATGGCACCCGACGCGATCCCTCTCCGGGGCAACGCTGCGGTCCAAACACTGCGCAAGCCGTTCAGCTCGCAGGATCTCGTCGATGCCCTCGCCGGCGCGACCAAGCCGTCGCGCCGCGCCGATGCTGCGTGATGCCTGACCGGGCACGGGGACGCCGGTTCGCTCGAAGTCGACGTCCCGATCGCTTGCGCTGATCT
The DNA here is from genome assembly GCF_022829485.1 of Methylobacterium sp. J-059. Classification (NCBI taxonomy): domain Bacteria; kingdom Pseudomonadati; phylum Pseudomonadota; class Alphaproteobacteria; order Hyphomicrobiales; family Methylobacteriaceae; genus Methylobacterium; species Methylobacterium sp. J-059. Next base: position 28,819 of record NZ_JAKSYA010000157.1, on the reverse strand, counting down.
GGAGTTGTCCGTCTCTCGACCGGAACACAGCTCCGCGTTGCGGGGGGCTGCACGGTCTTCGGTTCCTGACGACGTCGATCTATCGCGCCGAATGAAGGCGATCGATCCTGTTCACGCCCGTTCATTGATCGAGCGCGTGGAGGGTCTTTGATCTCCGCTTCGCCGCGTCGAAGCGCCGTGTTGCACGAGATTTCCTACGTGTAGGAAAAAGGCCACAGGGCGTCCTGCCCGGCCGGCGCAGATTCGCGACGCGCATCCTGTCGCGGACCAGCCGGAAGGAAACATCGTCCCTCTCTCGTCGATCAGGGGGGGCGACATAGCGTATTGCCGGCGGAGCTTTGGATCGTGAGCCCGTCCGGATCGGCGTCCAACCTTCTATCGGCGTCGTCACCGCCGACGAGCGCACCGATGTCACGGAGTCGATTGCGACCGGTGTCGCCACCTCTTGGCTCCGGATCTCCGGGCAGGTCTTACCTGTGCGTGTTCCAGCTCGAAGATTGACTTACCGACAGCTTCCCGTCTGAAACTTTGCACCTGATCGCCTGAGACATTCTATTGAACAGCACGGCCTCAATTCAGCATCGTGATCCGCGCAGAAAGCCTACAAAGTCAGCAAATTTAGACTGCAGATCTGGGCAATATATCGCCACTACAACCAATGGTTGAATAATCAAAGCACATTTAGAGGTCCCAGATATTGGGCGTTAACCATCCTTTAATCCTTATGAAGCTCTTTGTGCCGCGGGACATCGGCGCGCCGCGATGATCCGCCTGCACCCTCGGACGACATCATGACGAAGATTCGCGCTGGTCTCTGTGTCTTCGGAGCAATTGCGACGTTGGCTACGCCGAACGTCGTCGCGGCGGCCGACTGGTACACCGGCGCGGAACGGGAATCCGTGCAGGACGACTACATCGTCGCGATCGACTCCGCAGCCACCGTGACCTCGAACAGCTCGGCGTTCGGTGTCGTCACCGCGACGATCGCGCCCGTGACCCCGCTCAACGAGAGCGGTCCGCGCATCCGGCTGCAGGGCGTGGCCGGTACGTATTCCTATCCGTCCTCCACCGGCCGCACCGTGCGCGGCGAGCAGGAGGAGGGCACCGCCATGCTGGGCTATGAATGGATCTGGCAGCAGGCCGCGCTCGCCGGTTACGTCGGCGTGAACATCCGCAGCAATTCGCTGTCCGTCATCGATCCGAACAATCCCGTGCTCGGAACCGGCATCGGCGCGAAGGTCGCCGCCGATCTCTATCTCAATCCGACGGCGAACACTCTGTTCGCCGCCAACGCCTCTTATTCGACGCTGTTCAGCGCCTACTATGTCCGCATGCGGGCGGGTTTTGCCGTGGCCGATGGTGTCTTCGTCGGCCCGGAGGCGACGCTGCTGGGTGATGCATTCTTCAACCAGTGGCGATTGGGCGCTCATCTTACCGGATTCACCATCGGGCCAATGAAGTTCTCCGTTGGCGCCGGCTACGCATATGATCGGATCCAAAAGGGTGGTTATTACACCAGCGTCGAAGGTCGAGCAGCCTTCTGATGAACCTCCGGCCGAAAGACAACCGTTGAGCGCCGCAATCCGGCAGTAACCGTGCCTGCATCCGAGACTCCCGCGATGCGCGGCATTCTTTGATTCGAGGAATCGAGCCCGTGACATCCGTCCTCGTGCGTGCAGTCTGGCTTGTGAGTGCTGCCGTGGTGCTGCTTCTGCTGGCACAGCCGGTCGGAACCTCGATTCAGCTAGAGATGAGCCTCGGCGCGATCGGTCTGATGATCCTCCTCTGGCTGTTCGCGCGGGGGCAGGTCGGGCGTTCGGTGTTCCTGGCGGTCGGCAGCCTCATCGTGCTGCGCTACCTCTACTGGCGCCTGTCGAGCACGCTGCCGCCAACGACCGATCCGTTCGGCTTCGCCGCGGGCGTGACGCTGGCGCTGGCCGAGGTCTATTGCTTCTACATCCTCATGGTCAGCCTGATCGTGAACGCTGATCCGCTGACGCGCGCCCTCGTGCCGGCGGATGACGATGCGGACCTGCCGTCCGTCGACATCTTCGTGCCGAGCTACAACGAGGACCGGCACATCCTCGCCACGACGCTGGCGGCGGCCCGCTCCCTCGATTACCCGGCCGGCAAGCTCACGGTCTGGCTTCTGGACGACGGCGGGACTGATCAGAAATGCACCGATTCCGATCTGGCGGCCGCGCAGGAGGCGCGCACGCGCAGGGCGGACCTGCAGACGCTCTGTGCGGAGCTCGGTGTCTCCTACCTGACCCGGAGGCGCAACCTGCATGCGAAAGCGGGCAACCTGAACAACGGTCTCCAGAATTCCGGCGGCGAGGTCGTAGTGGTGCTCGATGCCGACCACGTGCCGTTCCGCTCCTTCCTGCGCGACACCGTCGGCCACTTCGCCGAGGATCCGAAGCTGTTCCTCGTGCAGACGCCGCACGCCTTCCTCAATCCCGACCCGGTGGAACGGAACCTCGCCACCTTCGATCGCATGCCGTCGGAGAACGAGATGTTCTACGCGATCGGCCAGCGCGGCCTCGACAAGTGGAACGGCTCGTTCTTCTGCGGCTCGGCCGCGCTCCTTCGCCGGACCGCCCTAGAGGAGGCCGGCGGCTTCTCGGGCGTGACCATCACCGAGGATTGCGAGACCGCCTTCGAGCTCCATTCGCGCGGTTGGACCAGCGTCTACGTCGACAAGACGCTGATCGCCGGGCTTCAGCCGGCGACGCTCTCGGACTTCATCGGCCAGCGCTCGCGCTGGTGCCAGGGCATGCTCCAGATCATGCTTCTGAAGAACCCGATGTTCAAGCGCGGCCTCAAGCCGATCCAACGCCTGTGCTACCTGTCGAGCATGACGTTCTGGTTCTTCCCGATTCCGCGCCTGATCTTCATGATCGCGCCGCTGCTGTACATCTTCCTCGATATGAAGATCGTCATCGCGAACGTGGACGAGGCGGTGGCCTATACGGCGACTTACATCCTCGTCAATTTGATGATGCAGAACTATCTCTATGGCCGCGTGCGCTGGCCGTTCGTGTCGGAGCTGTACGAATACGTCCAGGGCCTGTTCCTGATCCGGGCGACGGCGGCGGTGATCCTGTCGCCGCGCAGGCCCCAGTTCAAGGTGACGGCCAAGAACGTGACGCTGGACCGCGACCAGCTCTCCCCCCTGGCGCTGCCCTTCTTCCTGGTGTTCGCGGTCCTGCTGACGGGCTGCTGCGTGGCGAGCTATCGCTACCTGTTCGAGCCGGGCGTCACCAACCTGATGCTCGTGGTCGGCCTGTGGAACGGCTTCAACCTGATCACCGCCGGTGCCGCTCTGGGCGTTGCGGCCGAGCGGCGCCAGACCGAGACCAGCCCGTCGCTGGCCGTCGACCGCCGCGCCGTCCTCACCCTCAACGGAATGGCGGTCGACGTGGCCGTCGAGCGCATCTCGAGCGCCGGCTGCCAAGTCCGCATGGATGCCGTGGTTCCGATGCAGCGGAGCACCGACACCAACGCGGGCCTGCTTTCGGTTCCGCCGCGCGACGGGTTGTCCGCGGAGGCCGTCCGGGCCGCGATTCCGGTGCGGCTCACGGCGATGACGGCGTCCGGCGAGGAATCCGTGTGGCGGCTCGACTTCGAGACCCTGCCGCCCGAGGCGTACTTCGTCCTCGCCGACCTCATGTACGGCGACGCGGACGCGATGGCCCGGTTCCAGCAGCGCCGGCGCGGTCACAAGAACCTCCTCGCCGGGATCCTGCAGTTCGTCTGGTGGGGAGTCGTCGGCCCGGTGCGCGCGGCGGCATACCTGCTCAAGGGCAACCCGGCACCGGTCCCCGCCGCAGCGCCCCAGGTCGAGGTGCCGCTCCCCCGCACGGTGACGATGCATCGCCGGCTCGTCGACGGCGCCCGCGCGGAGCCGGCCGCCAACGTCGGATCGTCGGAGATCGCCGTCCGGAGCGCGAAGCCGGTGCCGAAAGTCGAGGATGCGACGCCGGGCTGGCTCCAGATGATGCTGGACGCCGAGAACGCCGCGCTCGTCCGCGACCGCCGGCGCAATTCGGACTCGCCCCACCCAAGCGCCGGCTGAGACATGGCTCAGATTGATCTCCCCTCCGCCCGTGCGATCGCCGCGCGTTCGCTCCGCTGCCTCCGGGCCGCGATGGTGCTGGCGACTGGCCTGCTCCTGGCTCCCTGCGCCGGGGCGCAGAGCTTCCTCGGTCGCGGGGCTCCGCACGCCCTGACGATTCCCGGAGCGGACGAGGCGGCACGCCCCCCGCGCCGGGCCGAGGGCCCGTCGCCGGACGGCCCGGAGGCCGGGACGCCGGTCCCCGTGTCGCAGGCCGCCGTATCGCTGCCCCAGCGCCCGCTTCCCGCGACCGGCGAGAGCCTGCGGCTCAGCGGCGAGGAGGACGCCATGCAATGGCCGGTCTACGTCACGGCCGAGCAGGCACGCGAGCGGCTGCGGCTTCGCGTCGGCTACCTCGCCGCCATCTCGGTGGTCCCGGAAGCCTCGTTCCTGACCGCGGCGGTCAACGACGTCGTCCTCGGCCGTACGCCGATCAAGGCGCCCGGTGCCGTCAAGGTGATCGAGTTCGACATCCCCGCGGGCGTGCTCAAGGCCGGGTACAATGCGATCGCGATCTCGGCGGTCCAGCGTCACCGTGTGGATTGCTCGCTGGCCGCAACCTACGAGTTGTGGACCCAAATCGACCCGTCCTGGACCGGTCTCGTGATGCCGGCGGGCGTCGAAACCGTGCGGTCCCTGCGCGACCTGCCCGCGGTGGCACCGGATGCGCGCGGCCTCGTGCCGCTGCGCGTGGTGCTCCGGAGCAAGCCGGGGTTCTCGACCTTCGAGAAGATCATCGCCCTGGTGCAGCGCGTCGCGCTCGCGGGCCGCTACGCCCACGTCTCCGTCGAGTTCGGGGCACCGCTCCAGGGGCCTGCGGGCCTCAACCTGGTCATCGGCTCGGCCGACGAATTGCGGGACCTGCCCGGCATCGATGCGGCCCAGGCCGCGACGGGGCAGGCTCTCGTCTTCCTCCCGGCCAACGCGGAGCGGGCCGCGACCCTGATCGTGCCCGGCAGCGGAGCCGCCGAGATCGAATCCGCCGGTGGGGTGCTCACCGCCTCCGCCTCGCGCGTCGCCGAAGGCAGCCCGCAGGGCCTGCGCCAGCTCGCGCTCGCCCGCGGCTTGGAGCTCGGCGGCGGCACCACGGTGCCCCTGTCCCGATTCGGCGTGCAGAATCGCGAGTTCTCCGGGCGATTGTTCCGGACGGGCTTCGACGTGACCCTCCCCGTCGACTTCATCCCGGCCGACTACGGCAAGGCCATCCTGTCGATGGCGGGCGGCTATGCGGCCGGCCTCGAGACCGGCGCGCAGGTCATCGTCGACGTCAACGGGCGCAACGTCGCGAGCGACACGCTCCCCCGCGCCGAGGGCGAGGTCTTCCGCAGCTTGGCGATGCCGCTGCCGCTCGGCCGCTGGCGACCCGGCCGGAACCGTATCGAGATCACGGCGCGGCTGCCGTCGCGGGCCGACCGGACCTGCGAGGACAGCGGGGTCGAGGCGAAGCGCTTCCTGTTCCTCAACGACACGACGTTGACGCTTCCCCCCCTCGCACGCGCGCTGCGCCTGCCGGAACTCGCGGCGACCGCCAGCGGTGGATTGCCCTACCTTCGGACCGCGCAACGGCCGCGGCTGGTGGTGCCGACGCCGGACCGCGAATCGATGTCGGCCGCCGCCACCATCGCGGTCCGTTTCGCGCTCGCCGCAGGTCGCCCCATCGACTTCGAGATCGGAAACGAGAACGCGCTTCTGCGCAGGGCGCCGACGGTGGTCGTGGCGCCGGCCCGCGCCCTCGATCCGGAGGTGCTGCGCGCGGTCGGGCTCGACCCCGAGCAGATCCGGCGGATCTGGGAGACGCGGGCGACGGCGCTGCCGTCGCCCGCCCAGCCCGATGCGACCCCGGGCCTCAGCCTCGACCGTCTCCGCAACGACGTGCCGCCGGCCTGCGCCCTGCCGGCGTCCGCCTCGCGGACCGCTCTCGTGATGCCGCGCCGCGCCCGGGACGCGGACAGCGACGGCGAGACCCGCGATCTCGTCTCGTCCTGGAGCACCGCGGTGCGCAACCGCGACTCCGTCGGCGACATGCTGTCGAACGCGACGGGCAGGCTCGGCAGCGCGGCAACCGAGACCATGGCCGCGGCGACGGGGTGGCTCACGGATCAAGTGCGCGAGGATCCGGTGACGATCGGCATCGAAGCATCCCTCGTCGTCGGCCAGGGCATGGCGGGCCACGATCCGGACACGGCGATCACCGTCTTCACCGCACCCAACGGTGCCGCCCTTCAAGCCTCCGCCATCTGCCTGAGCGCTCCCGTCGTGTGGAACCAGCTCGAGGGACGCGTCGCCGCCCTCGACGCCAACGACGGTGCCCTGACCACCTTCGCCGCGCGCCAGGGCCAGATCGTGGAGACCGTTCCGCGGACCTTCGAGAACACGCGCCTCGTGCTGGCGGGGTGGTTCTCGACCAATCCCAACACCTTCGTCCTCACCCTGCTCGCGGCGGCCGTCCTTCTCGGCCTCAGCACGCAGGCGATGCTCCGCGGAGTCGGCCGCAGGAGCCAGCCGATCCCCGACGCGCGGCGGGACGCCGACGGGGACGACCGGGAGTCCGACCGATGAGCCCCTTGCGCCGGCGCCTCGCCGCCCTTCTCCTGTTTCCTCTCCTCGCGCTGCCGGCGGCGGCGCAGGCGCCCGCGCCGCCGGACGGCGTCGGTGAGGCATCGTCCCGCCCGGCTGGACCGCCGACGATGTTCAACGCGATCGGCGATATCGGTGCCTGGCGCAGCTACCGGAGCCGCTTCGTCACGCCCGAGGGCCGCGTGGTCGATACCGGCAACGGCCGCATCAGCCACAGCGAGGGCCAGGGCTACGGCATGCTGCTGGCCGTCGCGGCGGGAGACCGCGACGCCTTCCAGCGCATCTGGGGCTGGACCCGAGCCAACCTGATGGTCCGTCCCGACGCGTTGCTCGCCTGGCGCTGGGAGCCGGACAAGCGGCCGGGCGTGGCCGACGTGAACGATGCCACCGATGGCGACATCCTCGTCGCCTGGGCCCTGGCCGAGGCCGCCGAGGCATGGTCGGACGAGGGGTACCGCCTCGCGGGCCGCCGCATCGCCGTCGACGTCGCGCGGCGCACCGTCCTGTTCAAGGCGGAAGGCGGGCCCCTGCTCCTGCCGGCCATCGCCGGCTTCTCGGCCGAGGACCGGGCGGACGGCCCGGTCGTGAACCTGTCGTACTGGGTGTTCCCGGCCTTTCCGCGGCTCGCCGCGCTCGCGCCGGAGTTCGATTGGGCACGCCTGAATACCGCCGGGCTCGACCTGATGACGCGCGCCCGCTTCGGCACGTCGAGGCTGCCGACCGAATGGATCGCGATGCGCGGCGGCGTGCCGAAGCCGGCGGAGGGCTTTACGGCGACCTTCTCCTACAACGCGGTCCGTGTGCCGCTCTATCTCGCGATGGCGGGATACGAAGACCGAAAGGCCTACGAACCCTTCGTGAAGCTCTGGTCCGCATCCGGTTCCGCGGGCATGCCGATCCTCGACATCAACAGCGACCAGACGGTGGGCCACCTTCAGGAGCCCGGCTACGCGGCCGTGGCCGCCCTGGCCGCCTGCGCCGGGACCGGTGCCGCGCTGCCGCCGAGCTTCGCCGAGCCGGCCGTCTCCGAAAACTACTACCCCGCCACCCTCCATCTCCTGGCGCTCGCCGCCGCCAACACGAGGTATCGCTCATGTCTCGGGCGTTGAGACGAGGCGGCGCAGCCCTGTCGCTGCTGGCGGGCCTGAGCCTCGATGTGGCGGGAACGGCGACCCAGGCGCGGGCACAGGGCGCGCCGGACGCGTCAGGCACCGTCCTGCGCGACGACCGGCGCGCGCCGGTGATCCTCGGCGCGACCAACGCACCGTCGTCGGAGATCGTCGACGAGAGTGGGCTTCGCTACTACGCCGCGCAGCGCCAGAACGAGCGGGTGCAGACCGAGATCGCCCGCCTGCGGCGGCGCTATCCCAATTGGACCGTGCCGACCGACCTCGACACGCTGAAGCCGAGCCCCCCGGAGGAGGCTCCGCTCTGGGACCTCTTCACCGCGGGGCGGGTCAACGAGGTGCGTGCGGCGATCGCCGCGCGGCAGGCGGCCGATCCCGAATGGCGTCCCTCGGACGACCTCGCGCGCAAGCTCAACCGCGGGACCCTGCGCAGCGAGGTCAAGGCCGCTGAGGCGAAGGGCGATTGGGACCGGATCCGCGCCCGCGTCGACGCCGCACCGGACACCCTGCGCAACCTCGACATCGACATCGCCTGGACCGTCGCCGAGGCCTACGCGCGCACCGGCTACACGGCCCAGGCCGTCAACGCCTACCGCACCATCCTGACCGGTCAAACCGACACCGCCCTGCGGCTCGCCACCATCCAGAAGGCGATGGCCAACCTGCCGATGGCACAGGTCGAGCCGCTGCTCGCCATGGGCCATTCCGCCGCCGACGGGAGCAGCGAGTTCCAGGCGATTCGCCCCGACGTCACGCGGGCACGGATCGCGGCCGTGCTGCACGAGGAGCCGGCCGGGAAGATCGAACCGGCGGACCTCGCGGCGCTGAGCGACGCCGTGCGCAAGGCGGCGGACCCCGCCGAGCTCAGCCTGCTCGGATGGTATGCCTATCACCGCCGCCAGTTCCGCGAGGCGCTCGACTGGTTCAAGGCCGCCATCGCCCGCGGGGGCGATGCGCGGATCGCGACCGGCCTCGCCCTCTCGCTTCGCGAGCTGGGGCAGGAGCGCGAAGCCGAGGAAGTCGCCTATGCGTGGCGTGGCCCGTCCGTGACCAACGCGGCGCTCTACCTCGACATGATGGGACGCCGGCTGACACGGCCACCGGTCGCGGCCGTCGATCCCGCGCGCCTTGACCGCTTCGCCAAGCTCGTTCTGATGACGACCTCCGGCGAGGGTGCGCAGGCGTTGGGCTGGTACGCCTACAACGCCTGCCAGTTCGAGGCCGCCGCGGACTGGTTCCAGCGTGCGAGCGCATGGAAGCCCCAGGAAGCCGCCGTTCTGGGCTACGCGCTCACCCTGAGCCGCCTGAAGAAGACCCGCGAGTTCCTCGAGGTGGTGAACCGCTATGATGGCCTGTTCCCGACGGTGGTGGATCTGGTCTTGCCGGCGCCCGACGCCCAGGCATCGGGACCCTGCGACCCCGTCCGCGACCCGCCGGTCGCGCGGGCAGCCGCCGCCGCTCAGGTTCGCGTCCCCAAGCCGGTCCCGGCGGCGGTCCTCGGCCGGGCGTTGCCCGTGCGGCGCGGCGAGTTTCCCTTGCCGGTCGCCGCCGAGAATCCGTTCCGCTTCCCCGAGCCGTCCGAACGTGGCCGCGAAGCGGATTTTCTGCGCGACGCCAAGGCGCTACAACCTTTGATTGCTCGTCGCGTGCCCGGTGTCCCGGCGATGCCCTACGAACGCTACGGCTTCACCCTGCTGCCGGCCTGGAACGGCATGGACCGTCCGACATCGCAGGCTGCGCTGCCGCTGCCGCCCGCCGGCACGCTGGCCCATGCGGATGCCCCGAACCCGACGCAGGGGGACCCATCCCGCACCGCCGAGGCGCACGACGGCGATCGGTTCGGTCCCTTCGACACCGCGTCCGACAGATCTCGCACCGATTCGCGCAGCACGGGACTGGACCGATGATCCCGTTCTCATTCCCCGGTGTCGGCCGGCCTCTGCGCCGCTCCGGCAGCGTCCTGCTGTTGACCGGTCTCCTGGCGGCCTGCAACACCGCGCAGGAGGCGCGCGGGCGGGTCGCGTTCGTCGCGACGGCCTACGCCTCCGGCGAAGGATCGCCCCAGCGCGTGCCGCTCGTGTCGCTCCCCGATGCCGGGTCGGCCGTTCTCGTCGACGAGTCCCGCCGCCGTGGCGCCCTGCATCAGAAGATCGTCTTCGGCCGCGATGGCAGCAGCCGGGCCGACCTGAGCTTGGGGACCGCCGGCTCGGGCATTTCCGGCATGGCCAAGCCGACGCGGCTCGGAATCGCCGCCGAACTCGCCCAGCTGCCCGACGGGCCGTACCGCGTGTCGCGTGAGCCGGCGCGCAACGCCTATGGCCCGGTGGGCGTCGCGCTGAACGGGCGCTGCGCGTTCGCGTGGCAATGGATCGAGGATTTGCACGGCATCGGATTGGGCGACACGTCGGAGATGCCGGGCCGCATCTCCGCGTCGCTCAGGGTCCATCATTGCAGCCGCGGCTCGTCCGAATCCCTGATCCGCGACTTGTCCCGCCTGCGCCTGGGCGCGGCTCTTCCCGAACGGATCGCCCGGGCGCCGCGACGCGCACGCCCAGCACGGGCGCCGGAGAAGGTGCAGGTTTCCAGCACGCCGGACCCCGTCGCCACGATGACGCCGCCCGCGGTCGCCCGTCCGCTCGTCACCGTCAATGGCAGCCGGACCCTCGTGAGCATCCCGCCGGATCGGGGCACCGCGGACTATGCTGTCGATTCCGGTCGCCCGGTGGTGCCGAGGCCGGGCGCTGCCGGATCCGAGGCGCTCGATCAGCCGCGCTACCTCACCGATCCTGCGCCGGCACGCCCATCCTCGAGCGCCCCGGCGACGCAACCGCCCCCCAGTCGACGCGACGCCCTGTCGACGGACCTTCCGGCGCAAGCCTATCGCGGGCCGACCCCCCCGCCGTTCGGTTGGTGAGGCCACCGACCACGCTCTCGAAGAAGACGAGGGCGGCCGAAACCGATTCCGGCCCGAAACGTCAGTATCCGATACGGGCGACATCGACAGGGAATCCCTGCCGTGTCGTCCGTGTCCGATAGCAGATGTAGCCGTAGGGACCGTACCATCGGCTGCCGTTCCAGCACGGACGCTGCAGCGGTCGCAGGTCGATGATGCCCGGCCCCGCCCAGCCTGCCGAGGCGTAGATCGGGGCGGCCCGCGCGACAGGCTGATCGATCGGCTGTGCGCTCACCGCGGATCCGAACAGCGGCGTCAGGCAAAGGATCGATAGGGCGCGTCTCATGTTGCTTGCATCCATCGTGGATGATCCTTCGCCTGAGATTTTTTCGTCAACGCTCGGCGCCCATGGATGTTCGACGTGGGTTGCATCGGCAAATCAGCGGTTCCGTCTTCGCGATCGATGTTCCCGACAGACTCGGAAGCTGAAAACTCATTCGTGGTCGCGCGGCGAGGGCGGGGCGAGCGGATGGCACGGAGCCGCTTGGTTCGGCTGGTCGGAGGATGAGCTCGGGCGAAGGCGAAGGGTCGCTCGGCGACGCATGCGGACGGACGGTGTGGCGACGCTTCCGCCATTGCCCCATCACGGAAACCGACCTCCTCGCGCGTGCAGGACAGCGCGGTGTGAGCCGTCCTCCGGCGTTCCGCTGTTCGGGCTCGAGCCATGCGGTCGCTCTATGCGAAAGGCCGAAGCTCGAGGCGGGGAGGGATGTCGAGCGTCACCGCGACTGTGACGCCGGGCGCGATCTCGCTTCAGGTTTGCCGGGTCACGTCGGGACCGGAGGAGTTCGCGAGCGGATCACGCTCGCGATCGGCGATGTGAAGCCCTTTCCGATCGCGCTGAGTCGCGCCGGGCGCCCACGTCCCGGTGAGGGCCACCCGTGCTTTCCCGCCTGCGTGGCGGACGAGGTCGACGCGTCGCCTCGGCAGAGTACCCCGGTCCGCGAGCCATGGCCGGTCTTCTCGATCGGCCCGGAAAAGCCCGCCGATCCGGTCGAGCGGTACTCCCAAAGCCCAACTCCATCGCTTCCGCGTTCTGCGGTAAGTATTGCGCGTCGTACCAGAGTGGTCCTCTGTCTAGCTCATCGCGTTCGACAAATCAGAATTCATGCCTCCGGCGCTTGTGGAGTGCCATGTCTCGCTATTTGGTCGGGTCCGTTCGAATGCGATACTCAACGAGCTTGCGAAGCACCGCCCGAACGTGCTCTCGAACCTGTCTGCGTCTGATGTCGTCGGCCTCTGACCGAGGCCCATCCTGCGGTGCGGCTTCAGTGGGCACGATTTTCACGTCCTCATATGGAGACCGGTGGCGACGACTGCGGCTTAAGCCGTTCGGCGCAGGCAACAATAGATACGCCAACTTGCGGGCAGAAATTTCATCAAAATACGTAGGTCGCTGTCGGATGCGCGCTTGTGCAAATGCGGATGGCGACATGGTTAAGCCGTCCTGATGCGAAACGCGGCAAAGTCGGCTGTTTACGACTCGGTAACGAGCCTGGGGCCAAAAAAATCGAAACTCGGGAGGTCGGTTTGCCGCAACGCTTTCGCTTCGATCTTGAGAGCAGCCACATCGCGATCCGGGACGAAGCCGGCGTGGAAGCCGACAGCCTCGATCAGGCGATCGAGCAGGCGGAGGCTGGGATCGAGGAGATGCGGGCGAGCGGTGAGGTGCCGCCTTCCAGCGAGACCTGGGAGCTGATGATCCGCGACGAGGACGGCGTTGAGCTGAAGCGTCTCCCCGTCTGAGCCTTGCCGACGGATAGGAAGCGCCGATCCTCGCTTGCGGCGGTGCCCGCGGACGAGAGAAGGCGTCCCGCCGGGAAGGGCGTCCCCCGCCGGCACCAAAGCAACACCGCGTCGGCGAGCGGCGGGGTCTGCTAAGGAGCGCCGGACACGGTACGGTGCCGGTCGCGGCAAGCGTCAAGTTCGCGACCGCCCATGGGGCGGCTCGGCCGGCTTCGGCAGGGGCCCGTGTCTCGTCAGATGACCTGTCCGACACGGTCCTCGAGGAGCATCCTCTTCAGGATCATGTGGCTGGCGACCAGGCGCGCGATTGCCGAGATCAGCGTCGCCGCGGCCGCACCCATCACGCCATAGAGGATGATCAGCGGGAGGCCGACGACGATCGATATCGCCACGCCGATGCCGTTGATCACGACAGCGGTTCGCGGAGCATCGATCCCGTGCAGGAACGAGCAGACCGCCTCGGTCGCGTAACCCGCCATGAATGCGAGGACGAGCACCCTCACAGGGCCGGTGAGGTCGAGATAGGGTGAGCCGGCACCGTAGAACGCCGACAGGATGAGCCGCGGCTCGATCAGCGCGCTGCAGTACAAGGCGAAGATGACGGGCGCACCCAGGAGGGCGCAGTTGCGTGCCGCGTTCCAGGCGCTGGATCTCCCGGACAGGTGCGCCCGCGCCGCGAGTTGCGGGATCAGGTTGAGCAGCGCGAACAGGACCGGGTTTGCGACGTTCAGGACGTTGAGCGCCGCCTGATACGACGCCGTCGAGCCGGCACCGGAGGCGAGGGCGAGCGTCCAGCTCAAGATCTGAAAGCGCGTGATGCCGAGCACGTTGCTGGTGAGCGCATACCGCCCGATCTGCCAGAAATCCTGCCAGGTCCCGGCGAGCCCCGCTGCATTCGGCAGGGTCAACCGCGCTTGGCGCGCCTGAACGCAAGCCGCGACGGCCGACGTCAGCGCCATCACCCAGAAGATCGCGGACATGGACAGGGATTCGACGAACCAGAACAGCGATACGACCACCGAGGTTTGGCCGAGGTAGCTGATCGCGTCACCGAGGATGGCGTCTCGAAATCGTAATTCCGCGAACAGGGCGCGGCGGCAATACTCCTGGAACTGCCAGCACAGGAAGTAGGCGATGGCGGCCAGGGCCAGATCCGCACGTCCGTTGGCGAGGTTCACGACCGCGAGGCCGATGCAGAGCGGGATGCTGAGCGGTACGAGGATCAACAAGCTCGTATGGATCAGCGCCCTGCTCTTGTCCGGGAGCGCGACGCTGCATCTGACGGTCATCGGATAGAAGACCAGCGTCGTGTTCACGACCTGCAACAGGAACAGCACGCCGAACAGGATCGAAACGTGCCCATACTCCGATGGTGGAAGATGGCGCGCGAGCATGATGTTGAGGACGAAGGTCCCCAAGCTGACGATCGCCTGATCGATCAGAGGATATCCGGCACCGGTCGAGCGCGCTTTGATCCAGGTCGTCTCGATCCTCGATCGCCATGTCTGCCTCGAAAGCCCGGTGTGAAGCGCTGGGGGATCGCCGACGGCGGAGGCGGACGGATCGGATGCTGGCGGCATGGCTGGAACCCGTGCGGGACGCGGTGACCGGCGTCCTGTCGGCTCGACGTCTCCGTCGAACGGTCTGGCACGATGCCGCGTGACGACCCCCGCGACCGAGGTCCGGGGCGGCTCGAACCGAGGTCGGCGTCGTGATGTCTTCGAACGACGATGATGATCGACAGGCAGGAACGCGTCCGTTCATGCTGGGAGCTCGAGCACGGACGGAGCAGCGGCGACACGCGACGGGAGCGATCGACACTCCCTGCCGATACTGTATCGCAGCGTCCAAGCAGCAAGAAGCGTTCGCTTCGTACTAGCCCTCCTGGCTACTGCGCCCTGGTCCACCTCGGACTTCCGAACCATGCCCGCAGCCATGCTGCGATGATGTCGCCGCACGCGGGTGTCGTCCGGCGACGCGCGGACCCGATGAATCATGAAAACCGTCCATAGCAAGCCAAGCAACGCGGTGCGGATCTTCGCTTGCCGTACCAGCAATCCAGGATGGCGAGAGGGAGTAATACCTGTTAGAGATGGATGTTAACGTATCGTTAAACATATTCTTCGGCGTTGCATTCGCTGGGAGAAAAGACAATGTCGAGCCGACGCGTGCTTGTGACCGGGGCCGGAGGATTCATCGGGCACCATCTGGTGACGTTCTTGAAAGCGAAGGGCTATTGGGTTCGCGGCGTTGACATAAAGATGCCCGAATACGAGACGTCGCAAGCCGACGAATTCGAGGTCCGCGACTTGCGGGATCCCGACGCCTGCCGAGCCGCGGTCAAGGGCATCCACGACGTCTACCACCTCGCCGCCGACATGGGCGGCATCGGCTACATCACCTCGTCCCACGCGGGCATCACGCTGAACAACACCAAGATCAACGTCGGCATGATCGACGCCGCTCGTGACTTCGGCGTCGAAAGATTCCTCTTCTCGTCGTCGGCCTGCATCTACCCGCAGTACCTGCAGCTTCAGCCCGATGTGACCCCGCTCAAGGAAGCCGACGCGTTTCCTGCCGATCCCGAGGAGGGCTACGGGCTCGAGAAGCTGTACATGGAGAAGATGTGCCAATATTTTACCGAGGATTATGGTTTCGCGACGCGCGTTGTCCGCTTCCACAACGTCTACGGACCGCTCGGCACCTATGACGGCGGACGCGAGAAGGCGCCGGCCGCGATCTGCCGCAAGGTGGCGCTCAGCCAGGACGGCGGCGAGATCGAAATCTGGGGCGACGGCCTCCAGACCCGGTCGTTCATGCATGTCGACGATTGTGTCGAGGGCATCTACCGGATCATGGAATCCGGTTACGACAAGCCCCTCAATCTCGGAACCGACGAGCTGATCTCGGTCGACGGGCTCGTCGATCTCGTCTCGTCGATCGCCGGGAAGCGGCTGTCCAAGCGTCACGACACGTCGCGCCCGCAGGGCGTGCGCGGCCGCAACAGCGACAACAGCCTGCTCCGGGAGGTCCTCGGCTGGGAGCCTTGCATCCTCCTCGCGGAGGGGCTCGTCCCGACCTACCGCTGGATCTCCGGCGAGCTCGAAGCTCAGAGCAGCCTGCAGGCCCCGATCCCGGCGGTCGCCGCCGAGTAGCGAGGAACGCGCGTGGGCATCGATCCCGATGCCCACGCGGCCACGCCGCATCGGCATGCGCCCTGGACCGGGCGAGCCGCCCGGTTCGTCGCGCTGCCGTCGATCCCCTCTCCGAGACCGAGATCGCGCTCAATGGCCACGACACTCCCGACGTCCGACCTCAAATCCGCCGCCGCCTCGCCCCTCGTCACGCTGCGGGGAAGCGGCCGACCTCTGCGCAGGACCGACGCGCTGGCGCGCTGCCTCGGCGTGGCGCTCGCTCTCGTGTCCGCGGACGCCGCGGCGGCGGCCATGGCCGTGGCCGGCGGCATGCTTCTGACACGGCAGAGCATCTTCGCCGATGCCGCCGGCATCTCGGACGTGATCGTTCTCCCGATCCTCGCCTGCGCGATCTTCGCCCTGTCGGGGCTCTACGGCGGGTACGGCCCGAGCCCTGCCGAGCGCCTTCGCCTGCGGACCTACAGCGTGCTCGCGCTGGCTCTGAGTTCCCTGGTCTTCCTGAGCGGATACGGCCTCACCGCAGGGTCCGCGTTGAGCCTGACCGTGACGACGCTGCTCCTGGTCACCCTCGGCTTCTACGCGGAGGTCGCCGTCCGAGGCTTCCTGATCCGGAAGGGGGTTTGGGGGGCGCGGACCGTGATCGTCGGCACGGATGCGTGCGCCACCGGCTTGGCAACGACCTTGCTGGCGCAGCCGGAGCTCGGCTTTAACCCGATCGGCTTCCTCGTCGATGGCGCCCGGAGAACCGACGCGACGCAGGCCGGGCAGGCCGTCGCCCTCCTGCCGATCCTGGGCGCGATCGAGGAGGTACAGAACCGATCGTCCGTCGAGGTCGCGATCTTCTGCTCCTCCGCCGATTTCGCGGCGAGCGACATGGCGGAGACCGGCCCGCTGCCGTTCCCGCGGGTCGTCGTGGCCCAGCAATCGCAGGATCTTCAGAGCCTGTGGATGCAGACCAGGCTGCTCGGCAGCACCTTCGGGTTCGAGATCCGCCGGGATCTCTACAGGCCGCGCAATCTCGGCCTGAAGCGCCTGGCGGATCTCGTCCTGACCTGGCCGCTCATCGTTCTGATCGCACCGGTCGTCGCTCTCCTCGCGCTGCTGATCAAGTGGGCCGATCCGGGGCCCGCCTTCTACGTGCAGCAGCGGGTCGGACGAAACGGCAGGCCGATCGGCGTGCTCAAGCTCCGCAGCATGTACGTCGATGCCGAGCAGCGACTGAAGGACCATCTCGCTGCCGACCCGCAGGCCGAGAGCGAGTGGCTGCGGTTCTTCAAGCTGAGGCACGATCCGAGGATCCTGCCCTGGATCGGCCACTTCATTCGGCGGACGAGCCTCGACGAGCTGCCGCAATTCTGGAACGTCATACGGGGCGAGCTCAGCCTCGTCGGGCCGCGGCCGTTTCCTTCATACCACACCGACGGTTTCGATCGCCGCTTCCAGGCTTTGCGGCGCAGCGTCCCGCCGGGCCTCACGGGGCTCTGGCAGGTGTCGTCGCGCAGTGACGGCGACCTGGCCGTGCAGCAGAGCCAGGACACGTTCTACATCCGCAACTGGTCGATCTGGCTCGACTTCTACATCCTGCTCGCCACGGTGCCGGCGATGATCGCCGGGTCGGGTGCCCGCTGAAGCGGGCGCCTTTCTCTCTCAGTGAGCGTCGGCGAGCGACGGGTCGGGCTTGGCACCGATCCGTTCGGCCTGTTCGGGGCGGGAAGCGTGGCCCAGGGCCCAGATCGCCGCCTGGGTCCGGTTCTGCACGTTGATCTTGCGCAGAATGCTCTTCACGTGAATCTTCACCGTCGACTCCGCGATGCCGAACTGCCGGGCGATGTGCTTGTTGGAGATGCCGTCCGTGAGGCATCTGAGAATGTCCGCTTCCCTGCCGGACAAGAACAGGCGCTGTTCCGTCGGCGCCGCCTTCAGGGGCTTGGGCTCGTACGGCGTGCGACGCGACGCCAAGTACTTGGCGAAGTTGATCGACAGGACGCCGCCGTCGCCGAAGACGACATCCAGTGCCGTGATCAACGCGGAAGGGCTGATGCCGGCGCTCAGGAAGGCGTGCGCCGGGATGCTCATCGCGTCCGCATAGCGATCGGGATCGTTCTCATCCACGAGCACGACGATACGCGCCGCCGAATTTCTGGACCGCAACGCCGAAACGATCTCCGCCATCTCGGTGCCGTGCGCTGCATCCGTAAAGATGATAAGCTTCGGGCTGGTATCCTGCAGATGATTCGAGAAATCGAGATGTGGTAACTGAATGATGTTCCGATATTGATGATCTTCGAGAATGCTGCGCAGTCCTTCGCTGTAAAATCCAGACGGTCCGATGATCAGCGTCGCTATCGACCGGCTTGGATGCTGGTCGGTGATCTTGAGCCTGCGCTGCGCCGACGCAGCTGCTGGCGCTCTGATTCGGCTGAGTCGTAGCCCTTCGGACATCATCGCCTCGCGAATTTGGAAGACCGGGCATCTATAAAGCAAGAGAATGGAAATCCTGGAGGATAAGTCAATTCTAAAATGGAGCCACCACGATCCGATTAGGGCTCTACATCGCGGATGAGAAAACAGTTGTCGCAGTTTTTGCATGCCCCGAAGAGCGAGGGCCGAGCATCGGGCGCAACGTTTGCGGCGGAAATGTAACTTATGATGGTCGCCCCGGGCGCCCCAACTAGTGTTTCGACAACAGTTACGAACCTCCTCGATTCGCAGGATCGAACGCTCGGCACAGGACGTGCTCGGGATCGCACACGGATCGACATCGGCATCCGGATGCCGCCGTCTGCGCTGCATGGCGCATAGTACTTTGGGAGGACCAAACTGGCCTTTTGAGACATATGGAAGAGGACCGATTTAATTATATTCGACGGTCACATTTCAACACTGTCTTAGGCAGGCTCTCATGGCTGTAGAGAAGCGTAAAAGCGCGCGGTCCTCCGTGCCGCGGCCGGTGAATCGCCGTCGGACGGACGAGATCGTCGAGACGGCCCTGGTCGAGCCGAACAGCCTGTTTCGAGAGGGGATGGAACACATCCTGGCTCGAACGCGATTGCAGGTCGTCGCCAAGACCGACACGCTCACCGCTCTGCTGGCATCCTCGACCGGGCACAAGGTGCCGCGCCTGGCCATCCTGGCGATGGAGGGAGTGGATGCGCCCTCGACCGCGACCATCGGCGCGCTGAAGGCCCGGTATCCGGATTGCCGTATCGTGTGCCTGATCCAGGGCGATCATTCGGATGCGAGCGTCGACCTGCTGAAATCCGGCGCCGACGGCGTCCTTTTGCGGTCGATCGGCGCCGACGCCTTCGTCAGATCGCTCGAGCTGGTGATGCTGGGAGAGCGCGTGCTTCCCGCGGCCGCCCTGTCCGCGGCCTGTTCCGGCGAGTGTCGAGAGGCGACGCCCGCACATGCGCCTCTTCCGGACGGCGATCAGCCCGGCAAGCCGGAGCAGGCGCCGCGCTACTGCAATCTGTCTTCTCGGGAACTCGCCATTCTCCGATGCCTCGTCCAGGGCGAGTCCAACAAGATCATCGCACAAAACCTCGACATCGCCGAAGCCACGGTCAAGGTTCACGTCAAGGCCATTCTTCGCAAGACCCACGTTCAGAACAGGACCCAGGCCGCCATCTGGGCCCTCAACCATCTCGCCGACTGCGAGCCCTCCGATCTCGAAGGGGCGGCGAATGGCAGCCACGGCCAGGTCGCGCCGATTCTTCTGCCCGCCGATGGGTCTATCCGCGTAGCCTAGGCCGGGCGCGCTCAGTTCTCGCGCCAAGCCTTGGCGACCTGATCCGCGAGCGGTTTCGTCAGGAAGGAGATGACGGTGCGCTCCGTCGTCTTGATGAAGCTCTCGACCGGCATGCCCGGGCGCAGCTTCGCCTTCCCGAGCCGCCTGCTCTCCTCTTCGCCGATCGCGATCCGGGCGGTGTAAACGTTCATGCCCGACTTGGCGTCCTTCGTCACATCGGGCGAAAGCCGGTCGACGACGCCGTTGATCTCGGGGGTGGTGCGCTGGTCGAAGGCGGTGAATCGGAGCACGGTCTGCTGTCCGACATGGACGTGGTCGATGTCCTCCGGGCGGATCTTCACGTCGACGGCGAGCGCGTCGGCCTGCGGCACGATCAGCATCGCCGGCTCGCTCGGCGTGACGAGGCCGCCGATGGTGTGCACGCTCATCTGGTGGACGATGCCGTCCTGCGGCGCGCGCAGATCGATGTGACGCAGCGCGTCCTCGGCGACGACTCGCTTTTCCACGTACTCGGAGGTCTTGGCACGGATATCGGCGAGTTCCTTTGCGACCTCGGCGCGCATATCCTGGTCGATCTGGAGGATCTGCAGCTCCGTCTCGCTGATCTTGCCCTTCGCCTGCGCGATCGCCGCCAGGAGCTGGCCGCGCTCGCCGTCGAGGCGGGTCGCCTCGCGCTCCAGCGCCGTCACCCGCGAGACGGGGATCAGGTTCTTCTGGCGAAGCTCGCGCAATCCCTGAAGCTCGTTCTGGATCAGCGCGATCTCACCCTCCTTCGCCCGAGACTGGTCGTTCAGGCCCGTGATCTCGTGGTTGAGCTGGGCGACCCGCTCGTTGAGCTGTGCTTTCTGGCCGCCGCGGGTCGCGCGCCGGATGGTGAAGAAGGCGGTTTCTCCGGCGATCAGGTTCGCCACCGTCGGGTCGGTCTTCGCGCGCTCGAGGAACTCGGCCGGGAAGGTCGGCGCGTCGGCGCCGCGCTGTTCCGCCTCGTCGCGCGCACGGCGCGCCGTCGTCTCGTCGAGCGACTTGACGACGATGTCGAGGTTGGCCCGGATCTGGGTGTCGTCGAGGCGCACCAGCACCTGCCCGGATCGCACGCGATCGCCCTCGCGGACGTTCAATGCGCCGACGACCCCGCCCACCGGGTGCTGGACCTTCTTCACCTCCGATTCGACGACGACCTGCCCGGGCGCGATCACAGCGCCCGAGAACGACGTCAGGCAGGCCCAACCACCGATGCCGAACACGAGGATCCCGGACAGGATCGCGGCGGCTCGCAGCTGACGCAGCAGCGAATCGTAGCTCGGGCTTCCATGGACGCCCGGCGCCGGGACGAAAACCTCGGCCAGGGCGCGCAGGCGTCCGGCCGCCGTCCCGATGCCGGCGCGCGCACGGGACAGCGCGAGGCGAAGGCGCGGCTCGAGCGAGCGGACCCTGGCCGGGACAGTCCGAATCATGCGCGGAACCGTTGCTGTGCGGCGGCGAAGGCCGGCCTCGGCGCGTCGGCCCGGGCGGGCACCTTCGCCGGCGGAGCGGTCGTCGGGACGGCGGTCGGGCGAAGGAGCCGGCCGAGAACCTCGTCGCGTGGACCGAACTCGGCGATGCGCCCGTCCGCGAGAGCGAGAATGAGATCGACGGTCGCCAGCACGTTGGGACGGTGCGCGACGACGATCGAGATGCCGCCGCGCGCGCGAACCCCGTGCAATGCAGCCGCGAGCGCGGTCTCGCCGGCCACGTCGAGATTAGCATTGGGCTCATCGAGCACGACGAGGAACGGGTTACCGTAGAGCGCCCGCGCCAGGCCGACCCTCTGGCGCTGGCCCGCCGACAGGCGGACGCCGCGCTCGCCGATCGGGCCGTCGTAGCCGCCCGGTATCTGCACGATGGTGTCGTGGAAGCCGGCGGCCTGCGCCGCTTCGATCACGGCGTCCGCCGACGCGTTCGGGTCGAACCGGGCGATGTTCTCGGCGATGGTCCCCTCGAAGAGCTCGACCTCCTGCGGCAGGTAGCCGATGTGGCGCCCGAGCGCCGAATTCGACCACTGGTCGAGGGAGGCGCCATCGATGCGGACGCTGCCCCTGACCGGCGACCAGACGCCGACGATCGCCCTCGCCAGCGAGGACTTGCCGGACGCGCTCGGCCCGACGATGCCGAGCGAGGTGCCCGCCTCCAGGTCGAGGCTGATGTCGGACAGGACCAGCCGCTGGATCTGAGGGGGCGCGACGCTGACGGCCTGCAGGCTCAAGGTCCGGTGCGGCGCCGGCAGCTGCAGCGGCGTCGGCATCGCGGGCAAAGCGGTCAGGAGCACGTCGAGCCGGCGCCAGCTCTGCCGGGCCGCGACGAAGCTGCGCCAGTTCGCGATCGCCAGTTCCGCCGGCGCCAGCGCCCGCGAAACCAGGATCGAGCTCGCGATGATGATGCCCGAGGAGGCTTCGCCCGAGATGACGAGGCAGGCGCCGAGCGCCAGGACGCCGGATTGGAGCGCGAGCCGGAAGACCTTGGATGCGGAGCCGAGGCCGGTGGCGATGTCGGCGACGACCTGCTGCGCATCGAGGAAGCGGCGGTTGGCGCCGGACCAGCGACGGATGAAGGTGTCGCGCATGCCCATGGCGGCGAGCACTTCGGCGTTGCGCTGCCCGGCTTGGGCCAGGCTGCCGCGGCTGGCCGCGTGTTCCGTCGCCCGTTGCATCGGCCGCCGGGTCAGGCGGTCCGTGACGATGGTCAGGGCCACCAGCACGCCGGCTCCCGACAGGGCGGCGAGGCCGATCAGCGGATGGAACAGGAAGCAGATCAGGAGGTATAGCGGCATCCAGGGGAGGTCGAACAATGCCCCCGGCGCCGGGCCGCTGAGGAAGCTGCGCAGGGCATCGAGATCGCGCACCGGCAGCAGCCCGTCGTCGGGCATGCGCCCGACCAGCGGAGCCCGGATGGTGGTCTCGAAGACGCGGACGCCGAGCGACTCGTCCAGCATGGCGCCGACGCGAACCAGCGCACGCGCGCGCAACACCTCCAAGGCCCCCTGGAACACGAATAGGGTCAGCGCCAGCAGGCACAGACCCACCAGCGTCGCGATGCTGCGGCTCGGAATCACCCGATCGTAGACCTCGAGCATGAAGAACGATCCGGTCAGGCACAGGATGTTCACGAGGCCGCTGATCACGGCGAGCCCGACCAGGGCGTGGCGGGCGACGACGATCGCGGAGGCGATCTCGGAGCCCCCGGCCGGCAGCCGGGACGCCGCGCGGGGATGTGCAGGCTGCGGTTTCACGAACACCACATCACCGTCCTTGCAGTCGATGGAGGAGGATTTCGGGTATGCGGGACCGGCGGCGCCAGCCGCCATCGCCCCGCGGATCGGAGCGACCTTGATGCTGGGTGCGCTGTGCGCCGCCCGTCGCCGTGCCCCTCTGCCCGAGCGGAGCGAGGGGGGCGGTCAGGCGTCGGGTCGCTGGAAATGCAGCGCGCGTCGTCGGGGAGGGCCGATCCGATGACCGGCCCCCCGTCGTGTTCGTCTCGACGGCGTCAGCCCCAATGGCCGCCCGCAGAGGCGTGGTGGAAGTGGTCGATCGGCGTCGCGGTCTCGGCCCCGGCGTGATTCGCCCAGTGCTGCTCGGCCAGTCCGGCGTAGTGCTGCAGCGCGTTGCCGGCCACGGCCTGCCAATCGACATGGCCGTCCAGGCGAGCCGAGATGGCGCTGGCGACGGACGGGTCGACGCCATGGTCGGCCAGCAGATCGGCCCAGGACGGGTGCGCGTCGCTCGATGCCGAGACGGGGCTCGTCGGCGTCGCGCCGCCGCCCCGTGCCTCCGTGCCCCCGTGGCAGTGCGCCAAGCCGCGACCGGGGTCGTGCGGGTCGGTGTGCGGCGCACTCCCCGTCGCGGATGTTTCGTCCGGGGCCGCCGGGACGGGGGGCGTCCCATCGCCGGTCCCCGCGCCGGGCTGCGCGGTCACGGGCGCCGGAGCCGTGGAGCCGGTCTGCTCGGGAGCCGCCGGCTGCGCGGTCGCCGGCGACGCTGGCTCCGTCGCGACGGGGGTGGAGACAACAGGCGTCGAGGCCGGATCGACGGATTCCGCATGCTCCGGTGCCGCCGGGGCGGTGGTCGCGGGCAGCGCGGGGTCGGCCGCGACGGGAGGCGTCTGGGATCCCGGCTCGCTTGGTGCCGGCGTCTCGGGGGCGGGCGTGAAACCGACGGGCACGGTCTGCGCCACCGGGATCTGCGTCGAGATCGTCGCACCGGCATCCTCGCCGGCGGTCGTTTGGAAGCCGCTGAAATCGTAGCCGGTGTTCACCCAGGAGAAGTGCTGCCCCGAGGGGTCGGCGTAGTGGTACGCGTTGTTGGCGAAGCTGTTTCCGCCGTTGCGCAATCCGGCCTCGTCGAAGTCGGCGACCGAGCCGGAGACGCCGGCGCCCGGCGTGCCGTCGACGATCACGTTGTCATGGACCGCGTTGCCGGTGGTCGTGTGCGGGCCGTACGCGCCCGATCCGCGGTCCTGCTGAATCAAGGTGATTCCGTTGCCGCCGGTCGTCGCGTCGACATGGTTGCCGTAGACCTCGACGTTCTTCGAGTTCTGGATCTGGATCTGACCGTCCCACAGCCAGGGCGCCGTCGGGCTGCCGTTCCCCGTCACGACGTTGTTGCGGATCGTGGCGTCGTAGCTGATCTCGTGGCTGATGCCGCCGGCGAGATTGTTGACGACGGTGTTGCCGTCGTAGAGCGTGTGGATGTTGTCGATATCGGTCCAGAGGCCGTAGCCGTTGTTGTCGTGGGCATAATTGCCCAAGACCTGAAGGTTGGTCGTCTGGGCGAACTTGCTGCCGCCGCCCTCGAAGCCGGGATCGATGCCGGCGAAATATCCGTTGTGGCCGATCTCGTTGCCTTGGACGAGAATGTCGGTGCCATTCGCGCCGAGACCCATCTGGCCGTTGTCGTGGATGTTGTTGCCGACGATCTTGCCGTCCGTTCCAACGTAGGCACCAAGGGCGTAGTTCAGCCGGATCTCGTTGTTCTGGACCACCCATCCCTGGGCCGACGGGTCCCATCCCACGGCCGCGTGCTGCACCGGCGGGTCGTACTTCTCGATGACCAGGTTCTCGACGGTCACGCCCTTGGCTCCGCCCGCGAAGGCGAACGGGCTCACGCCGGCCTCGACCTTGTGGCCGGCGGGATCGTCCTGGAAGTAGATCTTGTCGGCGGCGTAGTCGAAGTAGAACTTGCCCGGCGCGACCTTGCCGAGCGAATCGACGGGCGAGAGCGGTTTGTCGTCGATGAAGAACGTCTCGGGATAGCCCGCACGCTCGGCACCGGGAATGCCCTTGTCGGTCGAAAGACGCATGCCCTCCTGGGTCTGGTCGCTCGCGACCCAATTCGCGCCTTCCTTGGTGAAATCCGTGATCTGATGCGAACCGTTGAGAATCGCACCTTCCTGACCGATGAAGTGGTCGTTGTCCTTGGGCTTGACCGACTGCATGCGATGCTCGCCGGCCTCGATCCAGAAGGTCGATCCCGCGGGCGCGGAGTCGACGACGGATTGAATGTCCACGCCGACCGGCACCACGATGGCGCCTGCAGGCATGCTGGTAGAAGTAATCCCAAAGGTCTGTGACGCCACCATTGCGCTCCCGATCAGCTGAGGGTTCTCGTTGACGTGCAGGCCGAGCGACGTCTAAGTTTCTTTCAATACTGAGAGAAACCGTATTGCGTTCGCGGTTGCGCGGACGCTCGATGTAGCCGGCTTGACCATTGGATACGCCCGCCATGGACTCGCTGTCTTGTCTTTTCGCGCCAGATATTTGCGACGTCGCGCCTCGGCGATCTCGAGCGATCTCGGTCACGAACTTTTCGGCGGCCGGATCCGCTCTCGTTCCCCTCCTGAACCCGATCCGTGAAGCGATCGCATGACGGACCTCGGCGCAGCGCTGCCACAAGATCCGTCCCTGAGCAGCACGGCCGTCGCGCTCGCGGTCGAACGGCTCGTCCTGGCCGGGTTGGAGCCCGATCCGCTGCTTCGTCAGGCCGGCCTCGTCGGCGCGGATGCGGACATGCCGGTGCGCGGCGACGCGGCCGAGAAGCAGGGCGTCTTTCTCGATACCGCGGCCGACGTGCTCCAGGACCGGTCGCTCGGCCTGCACATCGCCCAGGATTACGAGCTGCGCCGGTTGGGCCTGTTCTTCTATCTGATGGCGTCGTCGGAAACGGTCGGCGAGGCGCTGAGCTGCTTCGAGCGCTACGTGCGCACGCAGGATGCCGGGCTCGACGCCTCGTATCGCCAATCCGATGTCGCCCTCACGGTGGCCGTGCGCCCCCTCGACGTCGGCTTGGCCCCCAGCCGGCATCTTTCGGAATTCCTGATGCTCTCGCTCTATCGACTGGTGACGTCGTTCACGCCGGCGACGCCGCTCGGCGTGAGCTTCGTCCACGTCCATCCCGAGACCGCCGAAGACACCGAGACCTCGTTCGCCGCTCCGGTCGACTTCGGCGCATCGGAGAACCGGATCGCGTTCGCGGTCGACATCGCGAATGCGCGCCTGCCGAGCTTCGACCCCTACCTCCACGGGTCGCTCGTCCGTCAGTTCGAGCATGCGGCCGAGGCGGCGCAGGCGGAGCCGAAGTTCCTCTGGTCCGACGTCAAGAAGGCGATGGCGCCGCGGCTCTCGAACCGGACGGCGACCATGGCCGACATCGGGCGCGACCTCGGGATGAGCACCCGCACGCTGTCGCGCCGGCTTCGCGAGGAGGGCAAGACCTTCAGCGGGGTCCTGGACGAGCTGCGGGCCGAGCTCGCCAACTACTACATCCGGATCAAGGGCTTGCCGATCACGGAGATCGCGTGGCTGCTGGGTTATCGCGAGGCGAGCGCGGTCGTCGTCGCGTTTCGGCGCTGGACCGGCCTGTCGCCGACCGAGCTGCGGCGACGGAACGAGGCCATGACGATGGTGCGCAGTGCAGCGGCTCCGGACGAGAACGCGAGCGGGCCATCGCACTGACGGCCGCACAGCTGCGCCGTTCGCACAGCCTCCGGTCCGTTATTTCGGAAGAACGATCGGGATCGTCTCGGGGCGCCGGAACAACGGAAGGGATGGTTGCCCGCTCGGTCACGACGAGGAACGACCGGACGTGAGACGCCCCGGTCGCGTGACGCGCGACCGGGGCCGTGCCGTCACCCCGCAAGCGCCAGCGGGACCACGCGATCCGGCTTGCCGGCGTCGGCATCGCCCTTCCCGACGCCGACGTAGCGGAAGCCCGCCTTCTCGACCCGCTCGGGCCCGTAGACGTTCCGCAGGTCGACGAGGATGGGCCGGGCCATCGCGCCGCGGAGGCGATCGAGATCGAGCGCACGGAACACGTCCCATTCGGTGACGATCACGACGGCATCCGCATTGACCACGCAATCGTACGCGTCGAGGCAGTACGAGACGTTGGCGATCATCGCGCGGGCCTGATCCATTCCTTCGGGATCGTAGGCACGGATCCGCGCGCCGGCATCCTGCAGCGCCGTGATGATCGAGATCGCCGGCGATTCGCGCATGTCGTCGGTATTCGGCTTGAAGGTCAGCCCCAGGATCGCGATCGTCCGCCCGCGCACGCCGCCGCAGGCCGCGATGACCTTTCGGGCGATGATGCGCTTGCGATGATCGTTCGAGGCGGCCGCGGTCTCGACGATGCGCATGGGCGCCCCGTGCGCCTGCGCCATGGCGATCATCGCCTGGGTGTCCTTCGGGAAGCAGGAGCCGCCGAAGCCGGGCCCGGCATGCAGGAACTTGGCGCCGATCCTCTTGTCGAGGCCGATGCCGTGCGCGACGTCCTGGACATCCGCGCCGGCCTGCTCGCAGAGGTCCGCGACCTCGTTGATGAAGGCGATCTTCGTGGCGAGGAAGGCATTGGCCGCGTACTTCGTCATCTCCGAGCTGCGCCGGCCCATGAACAGGATCGGAGCCTTGTTGAGGAACAGCGGCCGGTATAGCTCCTCCATCACCGCCCGCGCGCGCTCGTCTTCGGCGCCGACGACGATACGGTCCGGCCGCTTGAAATCGTTGATCGCCGCCCCCTCCCGCAGGAACTCCGGATTCGAGACGACGGCGAAATCGAGCTGCGGCCGCAGCTCCCGGACGATGCGCTCGACCTCGTCGCCGGTCCCGACCGGCACGGTCGACTTCACCACGATGACGGCGTAGCCGCTCAGCGCCACGGCGACTTCCCGGACGGCATCGAAGACGAAGCTCAGATCGGCTTGGCCGTCCCTGGCGCGCGCCGGCGTTCCGACCGCGATGAAGATTACCTCGGCCGATGCCACCGCCGTCGCGAGATCCGTCGAGAAGCTCAGGCGCTCGTCCGCGAGATTGCTGGCGACCATGCCGTCCAGATGCGGCTCGTAGATCGGCAGGACGGCGCGTCTCAGAGCGGAGATCTTGTCGGCGTCGCGATCGACGCAGACGACGGTGTGTCCGAAATCCGCGAAACATGCGCCCGAGACGAGACCGACATATCCTGATCCAATGACGGCGACGCGCATCGTACCGACTCCTCTCGTGAGGTTACCCAGGCCAACGCCGCGTCGACGGCGTCGAAGACGACAAGTGAAAGAATGATGTCCGTAAATATCGTCGGACGACAGGGCGTGTATTGGTCTATTTGGAACAAGCCGATCGCTCCAGTGGGCAAATAGCGTGTAGCTCTTTTGGGGAGAAGACCGTGCTCGTTGCCTGTGATGCGGCGTGGTTCGACACGGGCGGTCGGAAGGGGTGGCACGGTCTCGCAGCCTGATCGCGAGCGTGGTGCGGTCGCCGCCGCTCCGCTGGCGGCGTCACGCAGCCGAGACGCCCGGCGATAACGCTACCGCCCGTAGACATCCTCCACGCGGATGATGTCGTCCTCGCCGGTATAGGAGCCGACCTGGACCTCGATCAGCTCGAGCGGGATCTTGCCGGGGTTGGTCAGGCGGTGCAGCGCGCCGATCGGCAGGTAGACCCCTTCGTTCTCATGCACGAGGATGATCTGCTCGTTCAGCGTGACCTCGGCCGTGCCCTTGACGACCACCCAGTGCTCGGCGCGGTGGAAATGCTTCTGCAGCGACAGCCGTCCGCCGACCTTCACCATGATGCGCTTGACCTGGAAGCGCTCGCCGATGTCGATGCGCTGGTACCAGCCCCAGGGCCGGTACATCCGCCGATGCGCGTCGGCCTCCGGGTGGGCCTTCTTGCGCAGGCCGGCGACCAGTTCCTTGACCCGGCCCGACTGCGCCTTCGAGGCGACCAGCACGGCGTCGGGGGTCGCCACCACCACCACGTCGTCGAGGCCGACCACCGTGGTCAGCCCCTCGCCCTCGCTGTGCACCAGGCTGTTGCGCGTGCCCAGGAGCTCGACCCGGCCGCGCACCGCGTTGCCGGCGGCGTCCTGCGGC